>NZ_JAHLKN010000036.1:0-129478 GCF_021498065.1 Mycetohabitans sp. B3
CATCTACACCCGAGCCAATGTCCATGCTCGAACCGATATCCACGCCCGTGCCGATGCCCATCCCCGGGCCGATGTCCATCCCCCTGCCAATGCCCCTCCCCGGGCCGATGTCCACGCCCGGGCTGATGCCCGATCCCGACGGCGCGCCGGTTTCCGCCACGGTGCATGCTGCATCCGACGGAACCGTACCGGCGGCAAACCCCGCCTCGAAGCGCAACACGTTCCCATTCCAGGCGAGCGCCGCCTCGCCTATCGAATTGCCGGCCCTGACGCTGCTCGCAAGCGGCTCCGACATTATCGAACCGGTATCCGAGGCGACGCTCGCCGCGACCGGCCAATTAATTGAGCAACGGCTCAAGGAGTTCAAGGTACCGGTGTCCGTCATCGGCGCTTCGGCCGGCCCGGTCATCACGCGCTTCGAGGTCGAGCCGGCACTGGGGGTACGCGGCAGCCAGATCGTAGGCTTGATGAAAGACTTGTCACGCGGCCTCGGATTGACGTCAATCCGCGTGGTCGAGACGATCCCGGGCAAGACCTGCATGGGACTCGAACTGCCCAACGCTCGACGGCAAGTGATCCGGTTGGCGGACATCCTCGCGTCGCGGGAATACACGGGTTCGGCATCGCAACTCACGCTCGCGCTGGGCAAGGACATCACGGGTGAACCGGTCGTGACCGACTTGGCGCGCGCGCCGCACATGCTCGTGGCCGGCACCACCGGCTCGGGCAAGTCGGTGGCGATCAACGCGATGATCGTGTCCTTGCTGTACAAGGCAACGCCACAGGACGTCCGGCTGATCATGATTGACCCGAAGATGCTGGAACTGTCGGTCTACGAGGGCATCCCGCACCTGCTTGCGCCGGTCGTGACCGACATGAAGCTCGCCGCGAATGCACTGACGTGGTGCGTCGCGGAAATGGAAAAGCGCTACCGGCTGATGTCCGCGCTCGGTGTGCGCAACCTCGCCGGCTTCAACCAGAAAATCGTCGATGCGGAGCACGCCGGACGCAAGGTCGGCAATCCGTTCTCGCTGACGCCGGACGCACCGGAACCGCTTGCGCCCCTGCCCATGATCGTGGTGGTCATCGACGAGCTAGCGGACCTGATGATGGTGTCCGGCAAGAAGATCGAGGAGTTGATCGCGCGGCTCGCACAAAAGGCCCGGGCTGCGGGGATCCACTTGATTCTGGCCACGCAACGGCCGTCAGTCGACGTGATTACGGGTTTGATCAAGGCGAACATTCCGACGCGGGTGGCCTTCCAGGTTTCGTCCAAGGTGGACTCGCGCACCATCCTCGATCAGATGGGCGCGGAATCGCTGCTCGGCCAAGGGGACATGCTGTTCCTACCCCCCGGTACCGGCTACCCGCAACGGGTCCATGGTGCCTTCGTCGCAGACGACGAAGTACATCGCGTCGTCGAACATCTAAAACAGTTCGGTGAACCGGAATACGAGGAAGGCATCCTAGCTGGCGTGCCCGGGGACAGTGCGGCCACGGACTTATTCGGCGAGGCGCCCGATGCAGAGGCCGATCCACTGTATGACGAGGCCGTGGCATTCGTGTTGCGCAGCCGCCGCGCGTCGATCTCATCGGTGCAACGGCAGTTGCGCATCGGCTACAACCGCGCTGCCCGTTTGGTCGAGCAAATGGAAGCGGCCTCACTGGTGTCGTCAATGGGAGTCAATGGCGGCCGCGAAGTGCTCGCGCCGGCGCCCACAGACTGAGGCACCGCACCCGCACCGCGCGCCCTACGCGATGTGCTGCCCAGGCTCGACTGGCGGCCCACGAGGCTCAGGCGGCCGTTGTCGGCATCGACCGAATAGATCACGATCTCGTTAGCATCACCACGGTTGGTCGCATACAGGAAACGGCCGTCCGGCGACAGATGAATCGCACCGCCGCCCACCTTGCCGCGAAAGCCCGGCGCGCTCAACGGCACGGTGTGCCCGCGAGTCAACAACAAACGTTCCCGTGCCGGCCCGCTCAGCTGTTTGTCAAAAGGCCGGCAACACGCGGGCTGCGCTCAATTGCCTTATGATCGGGAACCATGCGCAGCTGCTGCTCCGACTCCACCCATGCCCCTTGCAATCGAAGACTATGCGTTGATCGGCGATAGTCACACCATGGCGCTGGTCGGCCGCGACGGTTCAATCGACTGGCTATGCTGGCCGCGGTTTGATTCCGGCGCCTGCTTTGCGGCATTGCTCGGCACGCCCGAGCATGGCCGCTGGCCGCAGTAAGCGACACGCTCGCCAGCGGGATTTGCTGCATTGCACCAGCCCGCGATTGTCCGATATGATCGGATATCAGGATTGGACGCGTCATCCTGCGCCCGGCCGCCCGCTTATCTCGCGCGGGCAGCGAGGAGCGCCCGGCTTCGACCGGCGCCGTACCGATGGCAGCGGGAATCAACCCACATGCCGTAACACGGAGCAAGCATGCTCTATCAATTTCACGAATTCCAGCGCGCGCTGCTGAGCCCGCTGACTGCCTGGGCGCAATCCGCGTCGAAATCGTTCGCGAATCCGGCCAGTCCGCTCGCCTACGTCCCTGGCGCATCGCGCTGGGCCGCCGCCTACGAGTTGCTATACCGGCTCGGCAAGGACTATGAACGCCCCGAATTTAACATTAAGCAAATCGAGAAGGACGGCCGCAGCATTCCGGTCGTCGAACAGACGATCCTGGAAAAACCGTTTTGCCGGCTGCTGCGCTTCAAGCGGTATTCCGACGACAGCGACGCCGTATCGCAACTGAAGCATGAACCCGTCGTGCTGGTCTGTGCACCGCTGTCCGGACATCACTCAACGCTGTTGCGCGATACGGTGCGCACGCTGCTGCAGGACCACAAAGTCTACATCACCGACTGGATCGATGCACGGATGGTGCCGCTCGAGGCCGGCGCGTTCCATCTGGACGACTACGTCGAGTACATCCAGGACTTTATCCGACACATCGGCGCAAAGAACCTGCACGTGATCTCGGTATGCCAGCCAACGGTACCGGTGCTCGCGGCGATCTCGCTGATGGCCAGCCGCGGCGAGGACACGCCGTGCACGATGACGATGATGGGCGGGCCGATCGATGCCCGCAAGAGCCCGACGTCGGTGAACTCGCTGGCAACGCAGCACTCGTACGAGTGGTTCGAGAACAATGTAATCTATACGGTACCGTCGAACTATCCGGGCGTGGGCCGCAAAGTTTATCCGGGTTTTCTGCAGCACGCCGGGTTCGTTGCGATGAACCCGGAGCGGCATCTGCAATCGCATTGGGAATTCTTTGAAAACCTAGTACGTGGCGACGAAGACGATGCCGAAGCGCATCGCCGCTTCTACGACGAATACAACGCCGTGCTGGACATGGCGGCGGAATATTACTTGGAAACGATCCGTATCGTGTTTCAAGAATTCCGGCTCGCGCAAGGCACTTGGATCGTCAACGGCGAGCCGGTGCGCCCACAGGACATCACCGATACCGCGCTCTTTACGATCGAGGGCGAGCTGGATGACATCTCCGGCTGTGGACAGACGCGCGCCGCCCACACGCTGTGCACCGGCATTGCGTCAGCGTCACGCCGGCATTTCACCGTGGAGCAATGCGGTCACTACGGGATCTTCTCGGGACGACGCTGGCGCACGATCATCTATGCGCAGATCCGCGAGTTCATTCATGAGCATGATCATGAGGCTGCAGTGCAGACGTAGCGCCGGTGCGGTCGGCTCTCCAACACGGGCAACCGCGATCACAGTGGGCACGTCGCCAAGGATTAGCTTGACTGACCTCTAAAACAGTTCGTGCAATCCTGTCACGGATCTGAATGCTGTACTTGTTGCAGTGCAGCTTAACGTGGGCCTCACACCGGGCGCACCGCATCTGGGTTTGCCGGACATATCAGCGGCACTGGCGTTCACGCAACGCAAAACTGAGCCGTTACTTTTAATGGGGCGATTCGGACTCCTCCGATGCGTTGTCCTCTATGTTACCCAGAGCGAGCGAGGGCTTGTAAAATGCCCGGGGCGCTTGATCGAGGGGAATGTACGATGATCTGAGTCGCTTAGTTGCTCTATCGTTCTCCGATTCCGTTGGCTGGCGCTTTATGCCTGCGGGAGTCCGCAAGGGCGCGCTATCCGTGGCCGCACTTCGAGACTCATCCAAAGCCTGCGTCGCATCTGCGCGCGAGCCGTCCGAAGCTGCGTGTTGGATCAAGCTTAGCCTGATGCCTTCGGCGAACGCCTCATCGTTGGCATCTTGTAATTCCTTTTTGGACGGCTTTTTCTTCGCGTCCAACTGTTCAAAAACCTCTTTCTGTTTCTCGCTCAAATAGGCATTAAGATTTTGGGGGCTAACGGTATTTCGCCGCTGCGACGACAGCGGAACGACTCGTCTGGGTGGCCGCCGTGGCGGAACAACCCCATTATTCGGCCGTGGCGGCGCATCCTCAAGGGTTGGAGGCGTAGCGTATCTTGGGGAAGGAGGCTGCGGCATTGGCATACTGGAATGAACGCCCGGCTCTTGGAACCTCTGCTGCGGCACACCGTGATTGGCGAACGCCGACATCGCGTACTCGGCGCCGCTCGGCTCATGCCAGCCCACAGCCATCGGAACGCTACCGTGGCCGGGCCAGGAAGGCGCCGGCGCGCTGCCACTGCCAGAGCCGTATGGACCGTACGACAGCATGATCGCACTACTTGGTACTGCCGTCATTGGTACGTCGCCTAACAACCGTGAAATGGCAGACATAATCGATGACTGCTGCGGCGGCAGGACGACGACCACGTGGTTTAAAGGTTGAGAAGGCATCGACATAACCAATGGGCTATTGCCCCCCATCGGGGTCAACTGTGATGGCGTTCCACGCTCAAGTGGCGACCCGAATCGCGGCACTGTAGAAAAGCCTATTGCATTGCCGTGTCCCCAAACATGAGGTGGGCGGGCGCCTTGCATCGCGCCGCCCGTACTTGGGGAGGATATATTCCACTGCGCTCGTTCAGACGGTAGCGCGGCAGCACGCAGACGCGAGCCATACTTTTTCAAGCCGCTTAACAGTGCCGAAACCCCGGCACGTCCTGGGGTGACGCCCGGCTTGTCATCAGAAGCCGAACGTAGAACCTGCAACTGTGGCAAAGCCCATCCAGATACATTCAGTTTTAGCCTGTCAACCATACATGCTCCAATGATCGCGTCCTATTCGAATTGTGCGCCGCTGCCTGGCGCCATGCACGGCTTGCGCCTCCAGTGCCTCGGCGTGATTTCGCAATGGCACTCCATCGGCGGCCGTCCTCGACACTCGCGTAGCATGCCGGCAGGGTGCACATTCCCAATTGGTTTGGGCTTCAAATTAATCTGTCTCTTGGTCTGCCAAGAATATACTTGGCGCCAACTGCGGCTGATAGACGTTCCTACGGGTTTCGGTCAGCGGTTTATGCGCCGGTACGCTCCGCTCCTGGAGAGGTAATATACGGCTCTTCCACTGCTGCTTCGATACATCATCAAGGAAACTAGCTTGTGACGGACTCGCGGACTTTGAGCGCTGTCCTGATGGCTTTTTAACAGGTGTGTGTTTCAGCGTCGAAGATGGCGGGGCCGGTGGCGTTCTCGCGAAGACGGCCTCCCCCTGCTGGGGACGTAATATGCTCATCTTCCACTGCTCCTTCGATGCATTATCGGGGAGACTAGCTTGTAACGGACTCGCGGACTTTGAGCGCTGTCCTGATGGCTTTTTAACAGGTGGTATGTATTTCAGCGTCGAAGATGGCGGAGCCGGTGGCGTTCTCGCGAAGACGGCTCCCCCCTGCTGGGGACGTAATATACTTATCTTCCACTGCTCCTTCGATGCATCAAAGGGGATACGAGCTTGTGGTGAATCCACCTCCTCCGAGCGCGGCTTCGGCGGCCGAAATGGACTGCACAATAGCATCTTCGCGGGATCCGGTTGCTGCAGCGAAGGAAACGGCTCGTCTTCGTCTAAATAGGCGGTGTCACTTTTCCACCTGGGAACACCGAACGGCTGGAATGGGTCATTAGGCCCGTCGGCACGTCCGTCTTTTGGAAACGGTGCAACGCCACCTTGTGCTGGCGCGTTTATGGGTGACGTCGCTTGCCCTTCCCAAGCCGAAGCGGCTTTGGGAATGAACAAGCCGCGGAACATTCGTGCTACAGCCGCCGCGATTGCCTTGCAACGGGCCCACGGCACGGTGGAGAAGGATGTGCTCGCCTGACGCAGCATTTGTGGGAATGAAGGCATCCAGCGAGCGCTGGGGGGCTCCCCGGCGCCCAGCGCGGATTGGCGAAGCGTCGGCTGCGGACCATATACGCGGGACGCAGCAGGAAACGTTGGATTGCCTTCGACAAGAGAGCCGTGCAGACCGAACGCCGCAGGCCTTCCTGCAGGCGGTTGACCGCGCATGTTCTTAGTTCGGGCCAACATTTTCAAAGCCGCCAGCGGCCCGTTAGACGCGGAGGGCCTCGAAGGACACGGCGTGCTCGCCAAGGAACGCTCATTGAGCCATTGCGGCAACAGCGCTGCTGAGCCGGGAGGTATCGCGACGCGGTGGTTGTACAAGTCTGACTCCTGACGCGGCGGTAAATAGGACACCACGCCCCGTCAGCTTAATCGCGGCACGGCACAACATCAGGCCGCATCCGAACGGCGACGCCGGCAAGCGAATCGACGAACCCCTGTCTCGACGCACCGGGTAGAACCTCACAACCGTGACGGGCTTAAGCTTGACGCTGACCTTCGTCACGACAGGGTCGCGCTGCGCACTGCCTGCTGTGTCGCGCAGCGCGGCACGACGGTCACCGATGCAGTAAGATCACCGATACAGTAAGTAAGCCAGCAACATATCCGTATTGAGTCGAACCATCTCGGCGTGCTCGTCGCCTTGTCCGAAATCCCGACCGAGCGTCGCCTTCAGCGTATGCCGATTGGACACAATGTAATAGCCTAACCCGGAGATCGTCACATAGAGGCGCAGCGGATCGATGCCAGCCCGGAACAGCCCAGCGCGGTGCCCACGTTCCAGGATGCCGGAAAGCGTCGCGAGCATCGGTGAAACGGTTTCAAGAATCCGCGTCGACTGTTGCAGATACCGCGCCTCATGCAGGTTTTCGTTGTTCAGCAAGCGCAGCAGGTCAGGACGCTGATGATAGAACGCCCATATGAAGTGGGCAAGCCGCGTCATGGCCTCCACGGGCGCCAGTCCGTTCAGGTCCAGCGTGCGTTCCGCTTCGGCAAATCCCGTCAGCGCCTGCTCCAGCACCGCAGTGAACAACTGCTCCTTGCTGCCGAAGTAGTAGTACAGCATCCGTTCGTTGGTCCCGGCACGACAGGCGATCTGGTCCACGCGCGCGCCGGACAATCCGCCGTTCGCGAATGCTTCGGCAGCGGCGGCGAGAATGCGGCGCCTCGTGCCTTCGGGGTCCCTTTTGATTCTCGGCTGGTTCATGTTCAAATCATGATGCAGTAGCCGCGTTGACCGATCGCGTCACCACCGGATAGGCCCACAGCGGCAGGAAATGGTGCGCCGCGCTCAGTTATCGCCCTAAGACTGACACGGAAAGCAGTTGGATTATGGCACGCGGGTCCAACGCCGCTATCGGAATAGGCGATAATTGCGTATTGATAAAATATGCGTCACGTTTCTCGACGCGTCCAGGTTCCGACACTGTGACTGCTTCTCCGTCGCTCGCGGATCGGATCGACGATCTGCTTCCCCAAACCCAATGCACCAAATGCGGCTATAGCGGCTGCCGCCCCTATGCGCAAGCCGTTGCCGACGGCACGGCGGGCTACAACCAGTGTCCGCCCGGAGGACAGCAAGGCATCGCCCGGCTGGCGTCATTGCTCGGCAAGCCGATCATCGCGCTCAATCCGACCAACGGCGTCGAGCGTGCACGGGCGCGTGCGGTAATCGATGAGACTGTGTGCATCGGCTGCACGTTATGCATGCAAGCATGCCCGGTCGATGCCATTGTCGGCGCCCCAAAGCAGCTGCATACGGTGCTGGCAGATTGGTGCACCGGCTGCGATCTGTGCGTCGCACCGTGCCCCGTCGATTGTATCGAGATGGTCCCCGTGACCGGCACTGCCACCGGATGGGACGCATGGTCACCGCAGCAGGCCGATGCGGCCCGACGCCGGCACGCGCAGCGCAATGCACGGCTCGCGAAAGAGCGTGACGTGGCGCAGCAGCGTGCCGCCGCTCGTCGCGCGACGATGAATCCGGATGCCACACCGATGCCGCCAGCATCGGGATGGGCGTCGCCCGGCACGGTGCGAGAGCGCACAAATGCCGAGCCCGGTCACCCGCCCGGCGCGACGCCCGCCGCTGCCACCACGACCGGCATGCCAGGGGCCGGGCCAATGGCGTCGTCGCAGAACCCTGCCGCCGCACGAAAGCAAGCAATCATCCAGGCGGCGCTCGAGCGTGCCCGTAAGAAGAAAGAGGAACTGGCCGCCCAGGGGCTGGGGCCGCGCAACACATCGGACGTCAGTCCAGCCGTGCAAGCGCAAATCGACGCGGCCGAAGCACGTCGGCGACGCCTGGGATGGGACACGGACGAACACGGCTGCGCTGCATCGGAGCCGCCCCCGCCGCCTGATGCGCGCAGAGACGGCTCCGACCTCGATGCATGATGCGCCGTCTGCGTCCAACTGTTCCCTAAAGCGACGAATCTTCATGAACGCCCAAAAGCGCCGCGCAATTTACGAAACGCTGCAAAGCTTGAATCCCCATCCGACGACGGAGCTAGAGTACACGACACCGTTCGAACTGCTGATTGCCGTGATGCTGTCGGCACAGGCGACCGACATCTCGGTCAACAAGGCGATGCGCCAGATGTTCCCAGTCGCCAACACGCCGAAAGCCATCCTGGCGCTCGGCGAAGACGGTGTGGCGCAGTACATCAAGACGATTGGACTGTACCGGACCAAGGCCAAAAACGTCATCGCGACCTGCAGGATCCTGCTCGACAAGCACCACGGCGAAGTGCCGGCTGATCGCGAAGCGCTCGAGGCCCTACCCGGGGTGGGCCGCAAGACGGCGAACGTCGTGCTAAACACCGCATTCGGGCACCCGACGATCGCCGTCGACACGCATATCTTCCGCGTCGCGAACCGCACCGGGCTGGCACCCGGCAAGGACGTGCGGGCGGTAGAGGTGGCGCTGGAGAAGCTCACGCCGGCCGAATTCCGGCATGACGCGCATCATTGGCTGATCCTGCACGGCCGCTACGTATGCCGTGCGCGGCTGCCTGAGTGCTGGCATTGTGCGATCGAGCCGCTGTGCGAATTCAAGAGCAAGACGCCCGCTCCCACCCAATGACATAATGATTGCCGCAAAAGCACTGCGGATGCACTGATACGAAGCTTGCGTCGTGGCTATGCAGCGATGAGCACCGCGGTGCGACGGTGCGGCGCCACGACAACGCTCGGCGTACAATGAGGAATTGCGCGGCTGCGCGTACCAAGCGGTTTCAGTGCCTGATGTTCAATCCGAGTCGTGACGAAGTCCGTCGTTTTTTTACCGAGACGTGGCGCAAGCAACGCGCCGGTGAAATCTTGACCCCGCTGCAGAGCATAGCGGCGGACTGGATCGTCCAGCACCCAGAGTACCAAGCTGTCCTGGACTGCGCCGACGCAAGCGAGCAGGACTACTCGCCCGAGCGCGGCCAGACGAACCCGTTCCTGCACTTGTCGATGCACCTGGCAATCAGCGAGCAGTTGTCGATCGACCAACCGCGCGGCATCCGCGCCGCACACGAGCGCCTGGCTGCACGCCTGGGCTCGGACCACGACGCACACCACGCGATCATGGAATGTCTTGGCCAGATCATCTGGGAAGCACAACGCAACAACGTCCCGCCGGATACCGACGCGTATCTGGCGCTGATTGAACAGCGCGCGTCCCGGGATTGACGGCACAGGGCCGGCCGACGCAGCGACGCCGCCGTGCGTGTGCGCCGGCGGCGTAAGACCGCTTACTTCTTCAGCACGAGATCGCCCTTCAGCGACTCGATATACGCGGCAATGTCTTTCAAATCGCTTTCGGACAGGCTCTGCACCTGCGCAGCCATGATCGCATGGTCGCGACCAAAGGACGGATTGCCACCGCCCATCTGGTATTGGCGCAATGCCCAATAGGTGTAGTCGGCATGCTGCCCCGCGAGCTTCGGATAATCCGGAGTCACCGGCTTGTCCAGCCCCGCTCCGTGGCACGCGGCGCAGTTGGTGCGCTCGACGATTGCGCGCCCGTTACCGATGTCCGCAGCGTGCGTGGCCCCGATCGATACCACGGCCGCACACGCGGCGATCATTGCCTTGGCGACGCCCGACGCTTCAATGATGCGCTTTTTCATGAGTTCTCCTGTTGCTCGTCTACCGTTCGCCACGTTCCGGTCACCGCTCCGGATTGGGCCGGCTTGCCGGCGTCTGAGCCGCGTAGTACGCAGCCAGGTCGGCAATGTCCTGGTCCGTCAGCGACTGGGCGATCGCTTGCATCGGCGCGAACTTGCGTGAACCCTTCTTGTATTCCTGCAATGCGTTTTCCAGATACTTCGCGTTCTGACCGCCGAGCATCGGCACTTTGTAGACCTGTGGGAACGCGGCGCGATAGCCGGGAATGCCGTGGCAGCCAATGCACATGGCGACCTTCCCTTGCGCGGCGCGCGCGTTGCCGACCACGTCCGCCGCCGCGGTGCCGGCTGACCCGGCGAGCACCGCAATGGCAGCCATCACGACGAATCTGTTCATAAGCATCTAACCTGGCTGTAGGGGAATATCGGGGCGCTGAAACCGCGCAGGCCTGCACCGCCCTGCTCTGCGCGAATCCGCTGGCGTTGAGCAGCCGGCCTGGCGTTGAGCAGCCGGCCAAAAAAACGGCGTATTGTACCCCCCGACGCTAGGAGCGTCCACTTGAGCGCCGGCGCGCGACTGCGCGCCGCGCACCGCGTAGTCAACCGTGCTGCAGGCAGCAGGCCGCCCTCACCCTGCGTCAATCGGCCGCAGCGAAATGCAGCATTTGGGCACTTCGGCTGCCCGCGCCGGCATCGGTCGGCGCGCCGATGGCATGCACACGCCCCAGGGGCAGCGAGTCGGCCACACAGCCGGCGGCGATGCGGCGCCTGTCCTATACTGGCGTTTTCGTGTCCCCGTGCCGATCATGCCGCCCGAGCGTTTCGAAGGTTCTTCACAGTATGCCGCGACCGATGACCTCAAACTGGCGGTCAACGCCGCGATCACGCCAAGTAACCCTTCTCATCCATGACTGCGTCCTCACCACCCGACCCAGCCGCACCGCCCACACTACGCGCGCCGCTGCGTCCGATCGGTGACACCTCGCTGTCGGCACTGGTCGCCGGTTTTGTGGCCGCGATGACGGGCTACACCAGCTCGATCGCATTGATATTCCAGGCCGGCCGCGCCGCGCACCTGAGCGACACCCAAATCTCATCGTGGATCTGGGCGCTGTCGATCGGCATGGCGGTCACGGCCATCGGGCTGTCGCTACGCTTTCGCGCGCCGATCGTCGTCGCCTGGTCCACGCCCGGCGCTGCGCTGCTCATCACCAGCCTGCCCGGGGTACCCTACGCTGAGGCAATCGGCGCTTTCGTCGTGTGTGCGGCGCTGCTAACCCTGGTTGGCGTCACTGGCTGCTTCGATTCATTGATGGCGAGGATCCCATCGGGTATCGCCGCCGCCCTACTGGCCGGCATTTTGTTCGAGATCGGCAGCGCGATCTTTGTTCAGGCGGGCCAACAACGCGCGCTGGTGCTCACGATGTTCGTCGCCTACCTCGTGACCAAGCGCGTTTGCCCCCGCTATGCGATCGCCCTTACGCTGGTGGTCGGCACGGTGCTGGCCGGCGCGCTCGGCTTGATCGATTTTAGTCATTTCAGCATCGCGCTCGCGCATCCCGTGTTCACCCGCCCGTCATTCTCCCTCGCCGCGTTGATCAGCATCGGCGTGCCGCTGTTCATTGTCGCGATGGCTTCGCAGAACATGCCAGGCGTGGCGGTGTTGCGCGCGCACGACTATAGCACGCCATCGGCGCCACTGATTGCCACGACCGGGACCGCATCGCTGCTGCTAGCGCCATTTGGCTCGCACGGGATCAACCTCGCGGCCATCACCGCAGCGATCTGCACCAGTCGTGACGCACACGAGGATCCGGCAAAGCGCTACACTGCCGCCGTATGGTGCGGCGTGTTCTACTTGCTGGCCGGCATCTTCGGCGCGACGATTGCGGCGCTGTTCGCCAGCCTGCCCAAGGCACTGATCGTGTCGGTCGCCGCGCTGGCACTGTTCGGCTCGATCATGACCGGCCTGACCCATGCGATGCAGGATGCCCGACAACGCGAAGCGGCACTCGTTACCTTCATGGTGACCGCCTCCGGGTTCACGCTGCTGTCGATTGGCTCGGCCTTCTGGGGCCTAGTGGCCGGCCTCGTCGCGAACACCATCCTGAACTGGCGCCGCTAAATGCGCCGGCAAGCCGGCGGCGCGGCGTCCGACGTCCGGCTGCCGGCACCCCGACGAACTGGGGGAGCACCGACTGGTCGGACAACTATCGGACGCCGCACGGCTGCGAGACAATAATAGAAATCAGCGCGGCATTACGCGATACGATCTACAAGGAACCTAGCCATGACGACTGCACTAGACCAGTTAAAGCAGTACACGACCGTCGTCGCCGACACCGGCGATTTCCAGCAACTCGCGCGTTACAAACCACAGGATGCGACGACCAACCCGTCGCTAATCCTGAAGGCGGTGCAGAAGGACAACTACCGCCCGCTGCTCGAGAAAACAGTACGCGATCATGCGAGCCTGCCCGTCGACGACATCATTGACCGATTGTTGGTCGCGTTTGGCGTCGAGATCCTGAAGATCGTCCCGGGGCGGGTATCGACAGAAGTGGACGCGCGGCTGTCGTTCGACGTCCAAAGAAGCATCGAGAAGGCACATCAGCTGGTCGCACTCTACGAGGCCGCGGGCATCGACCGCGAGCGCGTGCTGATCAAGCTCGCATCGACGTGGGAAGGCGTGCGCGCCGCCGAGGTGTTGCAGCAGGAAGGGATCCATTGCAACATGACGTTGCTGTTCTCGCTCGCCCAAGCGGTCGCCTGCGCGCAAGCCCGGGCCAAGCTGATTTCGCCATTCGTCGGCCGCATCTACGACTGGTACAAGAAAAATGCCGGCGCGAATTGGGATGAGGCCCGCGATGGCGGCGCCAACGATCCCGGCGTGCAATCGGTCAAGCGTATCTACGCATACTACAAAAAATTTGGCTACTCGACCGAAGTGATGGGGGCAAGCTTTCGCACAACGAGCCAGGTCGTCGAGCTTGCCGGCTGCGACCTGCTGACGATCAGCCCAGACTTGCTACAGAAGCTGCATGAGAGCAACGAGCCCGTGCAGCGCAAGCTCTGCCCGCAGCAGGCGGCCAGTGTGCCGATCGAGCCCGTCGCGCACGATGAGCCGACGTTCCGCTACCTGCTAAATGACGACGCCATGGCCACCGAGAAGTTGGCTGAAGGCATTCGCCTGTTCGCGGCGGATGCGGTCAAGCTTGAACAGTTGATTACGCCATTGCGCTAAGTGGCTCCGACACGCGCTCGACTACAATACATGGTCAACACACCGCATCAAGGATAATCCAAACCGTCGATGATACACCCTTCTGTTTCTGCTTCGGCGATGCCAGGCGGGCCATCGGTCGTGCCGGCACCGACAGTGGACCTCTCGCGGCGCTGCCATTGGTGCGGCACCGGCGCCGAGTATTGCGCTTATCATGATAAGGAGTGGGGGTTTCCGGTCGATGACGACCGCCGGCTGTTCGAGAAACTGTGCCTTGAGGGGTTCCAGGCCGGACTCAGCTGGCTGACGATCCTGCGCAAGCGGGAAGCCTTTCGCGCTGCATTCGCCAACTTTGACATCGAGAAGGTGGCCCGGTTTACCGACTGCGACGTGCAGCGGTTGCTCGGCGACACCGGCATCATCCGGCACCGGGGCAAGATCGAGGCTGCCATCCATAACGCACGCCGCGCGCTGGCGCTGCTCGATAGCGAGCGCTCGCTGGCCGCCTACCTGTGGCGCTTCGAGCCGGACCCGCGGAGCCGGCCACGCAAGCTGACCCGGGAGGTGCTCGGCACGATGACGACGTCCCCCGAGTCGATTGCGTTGTCGAAAGACTTAAAGCGGCGCGGTTGGAAATTCGTCGGGCCGACGACAATGTACGCGATGATGCAGGCGATGGGCCTAGTCAACGATCATCAGCACGATTGCAGCGTGCGGGCCGACGTCGATCGGGCACGTGCCGCCTTTCAGGTGCCGCGCTGATCAGTCGTCCTGCACCGCCAGGTCTGAGAGCGTCAATTTACCCAGCATGCCGGTGCGCGCCCGTAGGTTCAAGGCGGCACTCGCGCTGCCGCACGCTCCGGACCACGGGCGCATCACGTCTCGCTCTCGACGACGTCCAAGTAGTCTTCGGGCCGTGTCCTGTCTTCGGAGCGCGACATGCCGAGCACGCGCACGATCATGCTGACCACGATCGCCACCCCAATGTTCACGAGCAATGCCCACACCGCCGCCGCATAGCCCGGCATCGTGTATCCGCCGATATGCAACAGATAAATCGAGCCCGCAAGCTTCAGCGATGCGGCCATCCACGTGCCGGTCAGGATGCCCGCGGCCCAGCCGAGCAACAAGCCGCGATGGTCGCATACACGGGTGTACAAGCCAGTACGATCGCGGGCAACATCTGGATAATCCAGATACCACCAAGCAAGTCGGGAAAACGATGGGATGGTGGGGAGGAACTCAGATTATGAAATGCCCGCCGACGGCGATGTCGCGCGCGTCGCGGCGTGGCGCGCCGGACGCCTCGCGTAGGGCGGCGACCCACTGACGGGCGTTCAACCCACACGCCTTCTCGATGACCTTCGCGCGGTCGGTCAGTACGTTCCAGTCGATCGACAACGCGGGTCCGGAGAAAGCCAGCACGACGCGGTTGCCCTCATGCACCTCGGGCAACGCGATGACCCGCGCATCGAACGCCGCGCGCAAATGGCGCATGTTGCGCACAAAGCTCGGATGGTCGCCGAACAAGTTGACCGTCACCACTGCGGCGCCGCCGAGGCAAGCACGGCACGCGCGATAAAACGCGACGGAATCGAGCACCGGACCGCGTGCGGTCGCGTCATACAGGTCAATCTGCATCGCGCCGACCGTACCGTGGTTCGCGGGGTCATGAACAAAATCCCATGCATCGATCTGGAGCACACTCAAGCGCCGGTCGTCGCTCGGCAACTCAAACATGCTGCGCGCGGCTATGATCACTGCCGGGTTCAATTCCACCGCCTCCACATGCGAGCGCAGAAAATGCCGATGACAGAACTTGGTCAAGGCTGCCGCCCCCAAGCCCAATTGCACAATACGCTGGGGCGGCGCGAGAAAGAGCAGCCACGCCATCATTTGCTGCGCGTATTCGAGTTCAATATCGAACGGCTTTTTCAGGCGCATCGCGCCCTGTATCCATTCAGTGCCGAAATGCAGGTAGCGCACGCCCCCTTCTTCGGAAAATGTCACCGGCGCAAAACGGGCTTTGCGCGGCGCTTCGAGGGTGGGTACGGCCTCGTGCTGCGCGGCGCTCTTGTGTTTGTCGCGTCCCGTGCGGCGGGTGGCGCCGCGCGACGGTTGCGCGGCCCGCTCACCGCGCTGGAATGCGCGCGCTTGCGCCGACGCGCGCTTGATCAAGGATGTCATGTAACGAAGTCTTGCGTGTTGCACAGTTTTTGTTTGTCCCAAGCATAGCATCCGGGGTCGCGCAGCGGGTTAAGCAACCCGTAATCGAGTTGGGGTGACCTGCAGCTATCCACGGGTCGCGCGACGCTGGCGCTGGAAGTCGCCCATTTCGGAGCGTTGGACGCTCTCCATCGACTCTACCGAACGGCTAACTTGCATCAACATAGCCATCAGCGGATAATGCATCGCAACTGCGATGCTTTGACAGATATCATGAAATCCGCCACCTTCCCCTCCATTCGGGTCGAACCGGAACTGCGTGACGCCGCCGAAAGCGTCCTCGGTGAAGGAGAAACGCTGTCGAGTTTCGTCGAGCACTCGATCCGCGAGGGCATCGAACGCCGTCGCAATCAAAGCGAATTCATTGCCCGCGGCATCGCGTCGCGCGAAGCGGCCCGACGCACCGGCGACTATCTGCCTGCGTCCGAAGTACTGGAGAAACTAGAGCGGCGGCTCAACGCTCTTCGCGATACGAGGCGCAAGCCTCGATGACGTACGCGGTCCGGTTCACGCGTGCGGCTTCAGATGATCTGGACCGCCTTTATGGCTTCGTTATCGATCGCGACGACGCCGACGTCGAAATCGCTACTCGTGCACTTGCGGCCATCGCCGCCGGGATCGCTACATTGGAATCGTCGCCGTTCACATGCCGCAAAGCCCATCCATCGATGCCGTTTCTGCGCGAATTGATCATTCCGTTCGGCGCGTCGGGATATGTTGCGCTGTTCGAGATCGACGACAATCGGACGGTGACGATCCTGGCGGTGCGTCATCAGCGGGAAAGCGATTACCACTGAAGCGGAACGGATTCGACGTTCGGTCACGCAGGCTGTGGGTTGGCCCCATGCCACGCAACATTGCGTCACCAGCGATCGGATGGCGTCAGAAAAGAATCTCCCGCCAACACGAAAGCTTTTGTTCGAACGACAGCATCGCATGAGCCGGACTCGACGAAGGCAGTACGAGCGTCTCATAGCCCGCGGCACCGATCACATCGGCAAACCGCCCCGCCGTCTTGCCGTTGAAGCACACCTTCTTCAGCAACGGTGCATGCGCTCTCAACGACGCGAAGTCGTTCGGCTTCGCATGGCGAATCGCCGAATCGAGACTGCCCTCGCGATGACACGCGGCGAGCACGTCCCATATCCCGATTCCGTGCTTCAACACGCGTTTGAGCCGCGCGTCATACGCAAGCTCCTGCAACTCAGGCTCGTTAAGCACCGCGCCCAATAACCGCCAGAACTGATTGCGAGGATGCGCATAGTACTGCCCTGCCCCAAGCGATGCCTCACCGGGAAAGCTGCCCAGCACCAGAATCGTCGTATCGGGCCGGATTACCGGCGGAAAACCTTGCAACATCAGCAGTTTAAAGGGTCGTCATGGTCCACATGGCCGGCAGGAAGCATTCGGTCACCATCAGCGGTAGCCGATGGCGGGTAAACACCGAGCGCCGCGCGACGCATGCATGCGGCCGATCCGGGCCTAGCTGTGCGACAGCGAGCCGGTACAGCGGATGGGCGCCATCGACGCGCCGGCTGACGATCGGCGAGCGTGTCACCGTCATGTCCGCATACAGCAGCTCGGCCAACGCTCGCGTACGCAGCCGTCGTACGGCTTGCCATACGCCCCAGCTCGCGCGCAGCGGCGTGACACTGTGCGCAGCCACCACGGCCACGCCATCCACTGCGAGCACTGCCTCGCGAATCCACACCGGCGCGCGGCGTGCGAGGCGCAACACGCGCGCCTCGTCGCGCCACGCGACGCCAACCTTCTCACAGGTGACCCGCACGGTCACCCGACCGAGTGTGCCCAAATGGCGCGTGAGCGAGCCCGCGCGTGTTACCCAGTCCTTCTGTGCGGCGCTCAAGACAGCACGCGGTTGCACCCGCCAACCGTCGCCGTGCGCACAAAACTGGCCGCCCGAGCGCCGCTCAAGCGTGTCGTTCAATGCGTGCCCGACAGCAACAACGTGTTGGTGCGCTTGACAAAGCTCGCTGGATCATCGAGCGCGCCCCCCTCGGCGAGCAGCGCCTGATCGAACAGCAAATGGCACCAGTCGGCAAAGTCCGCTGCGTCCGGCGACAGCCGCTTGATCAGCGCATGTTCCGGGTTTACTTCGAGGATCGGATGGAAATCGGGCGCCTTCTGGCCAGCCGCCTTCAACATTCGCTGCAAGTAGCCACTCATCTCTCCCTCGTCGGCCACCAGGCAGCTTGGCGAGTCGGTCAGGCGGAACGTGAGACGCACGTCCTTGGCCTTTTCCTTGAGCACGTCCTTCATCCGCTCGACCAGCGGCTTCAGGTCCTCACCGACCTTTTCCTGAGCCTTTTTCTCCTCGTCGTTCAACGCACCCAGATCCAGATCGCCACGGGCGACGCTGGCCAACGGCTTGCCGTCAAACTCATGCAGGAACGACAGCATCCATTCGTCGACGCGATCGGTCAGCAGCAGCACCTCGACACCCTTCTTGCGGAATACTTCCAGATGCGGACTGTTGCGCGCGGCCTGCCAACTGTCGGCGGTCACATAGTAAATCTTCGTCTGCTCCGGCTTCATCCGCGCGACGTAGTCAGCCAGCGACACATTCTGCTCGGCGCTGTCGGTTTGCGTCGACGCGAAGCGCAGCAGCTTGGCGATGCGCTCCCGGTTCGCGAAGTCCTCGCCCAGGCCCTCCTTGAGCACCTGGCCGAATTCGCGCCAGAACGTCGCGTACTTCTGTTTGCCGGCGTCGTCGTCGGCGCCAGCCAGTTCCTCGAGCATCGACAGCACTCGCTTGGTGACGCCGTCGCGGATCGCCTTCACGTCGCGGCTCTCCTGCAGAATCTCACGCGACACATTCAACGGCAGGTCGTTTGAATCGACCACGCCCTTGATGAAGCGCAGGTAATTGGGCAACAACTGCTCGGCCTCATCCATGATGAACACGCGCTTCACATACAGCTTCAGCCCGCCGCGATGGTCGCGATTCCACATATCGAACGGGGCACGACCAGGCACGTACAGCAACTGGATATATTCGCTGCGTCCCTCGACGCGGTTGTGGGTCCAGGCAAGCGGCGCCTCGTGATCGTGCGACAAATGCTCGTAGAAGTGCTTGTACTGCTCGTCGCTGATCTCGCTCTTGGCACGCGTCCACAGTGCGCTAGCCTGGTTGATGGTCTCGTCCTCGTCTTTGACGACCATCTCGTTCTTTTCAGCGTCCCACTCCTCCTTCTTCATTAGAATCGGCAGGCCAATATGATCCGAGTACTTCTGGATGATCGACTTGAGTCGGTAGGAGGACAGCAGCTCGTCTTCGCCCTCGCGCAGATGCAGCGTGATCGATGTGCCGCGCTGCGCACGTTGGATCGTCTCGACGCTGAATTCGCCATCGCCAGTGCTTTCCCAGCGCGCCCCCTGGTCGGCGGGCAAGCCAGCGCGGCGCGATTCCACAGTGATCCGGTCCGCGACGATGAAGCCGGAATAGAAGCCGACGCCGAACTGGCCGATCAGTGCCGCGTCCTTTTGCTGATCGCCGGACAGTTTGGCAAAGAACTCCTTGGTCCCTGAACGCGCGATCGTGCCCAGGTGCGAGACCGCGTCGTCACGGCTCATGCCAATCCCGTTGTCGTCAACCGTGATCGTGCGTGCAGCCTTGTCGTACGCGATCCGGATACGCAGGTTTGGGTCGTCTTCATACAGCCCGGCATCGGCGATCGCCTCGAAACGCAATTTGTCCGCCGCGTCGGACGCATTCGAAATCAGCTCACGCAGGAAAATTTCCTTGTTGCTGTACAGCGAGTGAATCATCAGTTGCAGAAGCTGCTTGACTTCCGCCTGGAAGCTCATGGTTTCTTGCGCCATAGTCTAGGTCCTTTCAGCGAGTTGACGTCAACGGCACGAGGCCAGGTTTGTCCGTGTCCGCGCAAATGGGGACGGCCCGCGCCAAATTCAAGACTTGCCCAGAGACCGCGACAGAAACGCAGACAGCCCCGGGTCGCCGCAGTTCGCGACGTTAAAGCGCCGCCTGGCGTATGCCGTCCAGCATCGCGGCCCCCGCCGACGTGCGCCCGGGCAACGCTGTCCTGCGTTACATTGTCGATGATGGCGGGTGCTGCGGCGCGCCGGTATGCAGTTTTCTGATCCGGCCCGGCCGGTCTCACCCTTGTATTTTCCTCACCCTTTGGAGTCCCCATGTCGAATGTATACGATCAACTGAAGACGCTCGGCATCGAGCTACCGACTGCCGGCGCACCGGCGGCCGCTTACGTGATGAGTGCGCAGGCAGGCAAGACCGTGTTCCTGTCCGGCCATATCGCCAAAAGGAACGGACAAGTCTGGACCGGCAAGCTCGGTGACACAATTGGCACGGCAGAAGGACAACAGGCGGCGCGCAGCATTGCCATCGATCTGATTGCGACGCTGCACGCGCACGTGGGCGATCTGAACCACGTCAAGCGCATTGTCAAGATGATGAGCCTGGTCAATTCGACGCCGGACTTCACCGAGCAGCACTTGGTGACGAACGGGGCGTCGGAGCTGTTTGTGACGGTGTTCGGGGAACGCGGCAAGCATGCCCGCTCGGCGTTCGGCGTCGCGCAGATTCCGCTGGGTGCTTGCGTGGAAATCGAACTGATCGCCGAAGTCGAATAACGGCATCTGTGCTCCGCCCCGCGGCACGCCGCTTCTTTGCCGGTGCTTGGCACCGCCCACGACAACGCAACGATTCGAGTAGATCAATCATGAGATGAGGCAACGTGCGGTTCTGGGGTGCAATGGCGAGGCGCGTCAACGACATGAAGCGCGAACCGCGGATCGACAGCAATACGGTAACGGCCATAGATGGAACGTTCCAGGCACGATTCAGCCGACTTCGGACAGATTTCTTATATATCCCGAGTAGACAGCGTAGGCGCGCCGCCATTCTTCCCGCATAATCTGCTGGCGTCACAGGCAGCATCCAGGCGTTACACGGTACCCTAACAAGGTGGGGGCGTTTTACGCGTGGCGCTGTTTTAATTACCATTGTTTGAGCGCCCGCGCGGCACGGCCTTTGGCGGTTCTGCATCACGCCCCGTCATCGCATTGGACACGCCGCCGCACGGGGATATTCACCCCCTATCACGGCCTGGCTCCATGACTCTTCCGCTGACTCCCTCGGCACGCGAAGCGCGTTTGCGCCGTGACGCGGCGGTGTCCAGGCAGCGATCTCTGTGGGTCATCCCAGCTCTCGGGTTATTGGTGCTGATCCTGCTGTGGGCAGTAATCTATACGCGGCTGCAAGTGGAGCGGGACAATGCCCAGCGCGAAGCCACAGCTTCGGCCGCGCTGCTGTCCGCGGCTTTCGAACAACATACGGTCAAGGCCATTCACCAGGTCGACCAGATCACCCGCTTCGTCAAATACGAATTCGAGAAGTCGCCGCAGCGCTTTAAATTAGCCAGCACGATCGAGAAGGGCGTGATCCAGAGCGACACACTGATTCAGGTGTCGCTGGTTGACGAGCATGGCTATCTAATCGCGAATACAGAGGATTCGCGGCCTAAGCCGCTGAATTTGTCCGACCGCGAGCATTTTCAGGTCCATAAGCACGAGACGTTCGACCAGCTGTATATTAGCAAGCCGGTACTAGGCCGAGTATCGCACCAATGGACGTTGCAACTCACGCGCCGACTCAACTATCCCGACGGCTCGTTCGCGGGTGTGGTCGTGGTGTCGGAAGACCCGAGCTATTTCACCAATGACTTCTATAACAGCGCGGCAATTGGCCGCGACGGCGTGATATCGGTAATCGCCGACACCGGCGCGGTGCTGGCGCGCCGCACTGGCAACACACTGAACGCACCCGGCGCGTTTTCTGCGACCGGCAGCTATCCGCTGTCTGAACATGTGTCCGGCACGTACCGCGACCCGATCGATGGCGTGATGCGCATCGTGTCGTATCGCCACATCGACGGCTACCCGCTCGGCGTCATGGTGGGCCTATCGCAAAAGGAAGAATTTGCCGATTATGAACACACTCGCAATATCTACCTGTTGATGGCCGGGTGCATTTCGATCGCGATCCTCGGCTTCTTCGGCGTGGCCACAGGCTTGATCCGCAAGCTGCTCGGCCGTGAACGCGAGATGACGCACCTCGTCGAGTATGACTTGCTGACCGGCTTGCCGAACCGCTACCAGACGCTGCAGATTTTGCGCACCGAAGTCTCGCAGCCGGCAAACGTCGGCCGGCTCGCATTGCTGTTCATCGACCTGGACAATTTCAAGACGGTCAACGATACGCTCGGCCACAACGCCGGAGACATTGTGCTGCAAATGACATCGGCACGGCTCGCACAGACGGTCGATGGCAACGGTATCCTCTCGCGCATCGGCGGCGACGAGTTCGTTGTGATCGTCAAGGAGGATCACGTTGAACCGAAGGTGGTCCAATTGGCCGAGGCGATTGCCGGCAGTTTCCTGAGGCCATTCGACGTGCGCGGCAGCTCATTCGTGCTGCACGCAAGCATCGGCATCGCGCTGCTCTCCAGTACTAGCGAAAGCGAGATCGATTTGCTGAAAAAGGCCGACCTGGCGATGTACAGCGCCAAGGATGCCGGCCGCGGATGCTATCAGTTCTATTCGCCGCAGCTCGCGCACCGCGCCGACCATTTGATGAAATGGGAGCAGCAACTGCGCGTCGCACTTGCCGAAGGGCAGTTGTTTCTCGCCTACCAGCCCAAGATCGACTTGGCGCGCCGCTGCATCACCGGCTTCGAGGCACTGCTCCGCTGGAACCACCCGCAGCATGGCGAGATTACCGCAAGCGAGTTCATCACGATTGCCGAGTCCACCGGTTTGGTCGTGCCGATTGGCGACTATGTGATCGACAGCGCATGCCAACAGCTTGCGCAATGGACCTCGCTCGGCTACGACACACTGTCGCTGGCCATCAACATCTCGGCCGTGCAGTTCTGGCGCGGCGATGTGTTCGGGGCCGTGGAGCAGGCGCTGGACCGCTATAAATTGTCTGCACGGCGCATCGAACTCGAGATCACGGAAACGGCGATGATGGAGTATCCCGAAATCGTGTCGGAGAAGGTCGCCGCGCTCAAGCGGCTTGGCGTGCGCATTGCACTGGATGACTTCGGCACCGGTTATTCGTCGCTGTCCTACTTGAATCGTTTTGCCGTCGACACACTGAAGATCGACCGCTCGTTCGTCCAGGCCATTCCCGCGGACCGCAATGTCTGCGTTATGGTGTCGGCAATCGTCAATCTGGCCCGCTCGCTAGGGTTGACCGTGGTCGTTGAAGGCACGGAAACCGAAGAGCAGATTGCATGGCTGTCGGGACTGGGCAACATCGAGGCACAAGGCTTCCTGTTCTCGCGCCCGGTGCCGCCCGACGGGGTGCTTGCGCTGCTCGAGCACTTCGGGGTTTGTCCATATTCTGAACCAGGAGGCGTCGCAGCAACGCACGCCGTGCAACCACGTGTGTCCGCTTGAATCTCGTGCCGTGCCGCATAATCGATCTCACCTTCCATCCGTTGCCTCCTCACCAGCCGCGCCGGCGCCCTCGTCTGCCACCGGCGTCGATGGTGGACCGCTTCAGCCGCAGACAACGCAGGATGTGCCATCCCGCCAAGAGCCATTGTGGTCGCTGCTGCTGGTCATCGCTGGGCTATCATCCGTTTCATGGGGTGGGCTGTCGCTGATCGCGCAACTGGAGCGTCACTATGTTGAGCGCAAGCAACTGTTCAACCGGCTCGACTACCTGAACCTGGTCGCGCTGGCCTGGCTGATTCCCGGGCCGGTCGGCTGCAATGTCGCGATCCAGATCGGCGCCGCACTGCGGGGCTGGCGGGGCGCGTGGATGGCCGGTCTTGGCAGCGTGGTGCCCTTCGCGATCGTGATGACCGTGCTGGCGATGTTCTATCGCACGCCGACCGTGGCGTCGCTCGCATCGCAATCGCTGGTCACGCACTTCAGCGTCGTACTGGCATCGTTAATCGGCACGACCTGGATCAAGCAGGTGCGCACCTTGATACAACGCCCGATCGACTGGGCCACGGCCATCGTGGCCAGCGTCACGCTGCTGCTCCTAAATAGCCCGGCCATCTATGTCGCGCTGCTTGGCACCGCGTTCACATTGGGTTGGTTCACGAGTCCGGCGTCTGAGCAGCAGACGAAATCAGCATTCGTGCTGTGCCGCACCGACTCACTGCTGCTGGCCTTGCTCGCCGTACTACTCGGACTGTACGCATTGCCATTGCCGCTGCCATCGAGCAACGCCATGCTGTTGCTGTGGCCCCGGCTGGCCGGTGCGGGCCTGACACTATTCGGCGGCGGATTCTCGGCGCTGCCGGTATTGAAGACGTTGTTCGTGCCGCCGATCCTGGACATTTCCGACAGCGAATTCACTTTCGTTTTCGCGCTGTCGCCAGTCTCGCCCGGTCCGTTGTTGAACGTGGTGCCGTTCTTCGGGTATCTGGTCGGACACATCCCCGGCGCGCTGTTCGCCACCTTTTCGGTATTCGTGCCATCGGCAACGCTGGTGGTGATCGCGCAGCGCAACTTAAAGGTGCTCGAATCGCACCCGCGTTTCAAGTCCGCAATGCGAGTGTTGCGCGTGGCGACAACGGCTTTTCTCATATCGGCCGTCGCCAAGATCGCCTGGCAAGTACCCATGGAGCCAATCTACGCGGTCACCGCCACGTTCGCGCTGACGTGCTTCTGGCGCGCCAAGGTGCCGGTCTATGCGGTGTACGGGACCGTGGCGCTCACCTACGGGCTGGTCCTCTGGCAAACCGCGTAGCGGCCACGGTCAGAAACGCCCGATCACGCCCAGCGCAGTGGCTACCGCACCGAGCGCGAGGTTGAGCGCCACCAGCCGGCGCAGGCCCGTGACGACGCGGGCGCCGTCTGGCCAGTTCTGCGCTTGGACCGCGCGCTGCAGCCGCGGGTATAACGCGAAGCGGATGTGGCCGAACAGTAGCATCATGAGTACACCGATCGCGGCCATCGCATGCATCGGCCAGTTCGCCTGCGCGCCGCCCAGCGTCACCAACATGAATATGCCAGTGGCCAGGATCACGACGATCGCCACCGCGACCAGCCAGAAGAACCGGCCGAATAGCGAATCCAGCAACGGCAGGCGCAATTGCGGCGACACGTCGGACAACGCTGGACGCAGGCAAAATTGCACGAACGTCATGCCGCCGACCCATATCACGACCGCGGCGATGTGCAAGAACATCGCCGCCTCCAGCACTTTCAACATGCTCGTTTCTCCGTAATCGTCATGCCGGCTGCCCGAGCAATACCGGGCGCATGCTCGACACCTTGAACTTGACCGCCGGCGCCTTGCCACGCCGCGCACGCTTGCCGACGTAGGGCGCGAGTGCAGCACCAACCAGTGTCTCCTGCTGCGGCTTGCCACCCCGCCCGGCGCCACTGAGCAACAACCCGCCCTGGCCGATCGCCAGCGCCTGGAGCAACTGCTCGTTGCCGTCCAGGCCAATCAATGTCACGCCACGTCCGCCGCTGGACAATGTCTTCATCTCGTCCAGCCCAAACACCAGCAGGCGTGTCTCGTCCTTCGCGCCGAGTGCCAGACATGCAACCTGCGACGCATCCGACCACATGGGCATCGGCGCGAGCGGCTGCGCGCCAGCATCAATCGTCATGAACGACTTGCCGGCCTTCACGCGGCTGATCATGTCACCGATCCGCGCGATGAAACCGAAGCCGTTGCTTGAGGCGAGTAGCAACGGCTGTTCCAGCGGCGCAGCGAAATAGTGCATCAGATGGGTGCCAGCCTCCAATTCGATCAACGACGTGACCGGCACGCCATCACCGCGCCCGCCCGGCAGCGCCGCGACCGGCACCGAATACACGCGACCATTGCTGCCCCACGCCACCAGCGTATCGGGCGTGCGGCACTGGAACGCGGCATACAAGCTATCGCCAGCCTTGAACGTGAAGCCTGACGCATCTAGCCCGTGTCCTTTCAGCGTACGGGCCCAGCCGCGCTGCGAGACGACGACCGTCACCGGCTCGTCGACGACCCGCGCCTCGAACGTCGCGCGCTTGTCTTGCTGGATCAGCGTGCGGCGCGCATCGCCGAACTGCTTCGCATCGGCTTCGATTTCCTTGATAATCAGCCGCTTCATCGCCACGTCGCTATCCAGCAACTGCTCGAGCCGGGTCTTTTCGTCGCGCAGCTCGCCCAGCTCCTTCTCGATCTTGATCTTTTCCAGTCGCGCCAATTGGCGCAAACGGATTTCGAGAATGTCGTCCGCCTGCCGCTGCGATAACCCAAAAGCCGCGATGAGCGCCGCCTTCGGTTCATCAGACTCGCGAATGATCCGGATCACTTCGTCCAGGCTCAGGAAAACGATCATCCGGCCTTCTAGGATATGGATCCGGTCCTGCACCTTGGACAGTCTGAACCGCGTTCGCCGCGTCACGGTCGCGAAGCGGTAGCCAATCCATTCGCGCAGGATCTCGCCCAGCCCCTTTTGCCGCGGCCGACCATCGGCGCCGATCATCACCAGGTTGATCGGCGCACTGGATTCCAGGCTCGTGTACGCAAGCAACGTATTGATGAACTCGGTCTGGTCGATGCGGCTGGACTTCGGTTCGAACACGAGCCGTACCGGCGAGTCCTTGCCAGACTCGTCGCGCACCGCGTCGAGCAGCGCGAGCAGGTTTTGCTTGGTCTGCAGTTGCTCGGGCGTCAACGTCTTCTTACCAAGCTTGACCTTCGGATTGGTCAACTCCTCGATTTCCTCCAGCACCTTCTGCGACGATGTGCTGGGCGGCAGCTCCGTGATCACCAGTTGCCACTGCCCGCGCGCCAACTCCTCAATCTTCCAGCGCGCGCGTACCTTCAGGCTACCGCGACCGCTTTCGTATGCCGCGGAAATCTCCGCTGGACTCGAAATGATCTGGCCTCCGCCCGGGAAGTCCGGGCCCGGTATCCGCTCCATCAGTGCTGCGTGATCCAGGTTCGGATTGCGGATCAGTTCGATGGCCGCCTGCGCGACCTCACGCAGGTTGTGCGGCGGAACCTCAGTAGCCATGCCGACCGCAATGCCGGATGCGCCGTTGAGCAACACGAACGGCAGGCGCACCGGCAACGACCTGGGCTCCTCGAACGAGCCATCGTAGTTCGCAATGAAGTCGACGGTGCCCTGCTCGATCTCATCGAGCAGCAGCCGCGCGATCGGCGTGAGCCTCGCTTCGGTATAGCGCATCGCTGCGGCGCCATCGCCATCGCGCGAGCCGAAATTGCCCTGCCCGTCGATCAGCGGGTAGCGCATCGAGAAATCCTGCGCCAGCCGTACCAGCGCCTCGTACGCGGACGAATCACCATGCGGATGGTACTTGCCCAGCACGTCGCCGACCACGCGCGCTGACTTGACCGGCTTCGCGTCGGCCGCCAGCCCCATCTCGTGCATCGCATACAGGATGCGACGTTGCACCGGCTTCTGACCATCGGTCACATCGGGCAGCGCACGACTCTTGACCACCGATACCGCATAGTCGAGGTAAGCGCGCTCAGCATAGTCGCCCAGCGTCAGGTACTCGCCGTCAGAGGGCGGCGAAAAATCCAATTCCAGTTCTTCACTCATTGGGTGACAGCCTCAAATTCAAGTCCACCGGGCATCGTGCGCAGCGGCGCCTAGCGGCATCGCGCACACCCTGCGTCAGATGTCCGCCTGCGCCTCGTTGCCCTTTTCTTCGAGCCACGCGCGACGGGCAGCGGCTTCGCCCTTGCCCATCAGCATCGTCATGCGCCCGATGGTCGCATCGAAATCTAGGTCGCCCAGTTGCACGGGCATCAGCCGCCGGGTATCCGGGTTCATCGTCGTGTCCCACAACTGCTCGGCGTTCATCTCGCCCAGTCCCTTAAAGCGTGAAATCGTCCACGCAGACTCGCGCACGCCGTCTTTGCGCAGCTTGTCCACTATCGCCTCAAGCTCGCCTTCGTCCAGCGCGTAGAGTTTCTGCGCCGGCTTCTTACCCCGAGCCGGCGCGTCCACGCGAAACAGCGGCGGGCGCGCCACATACACGTGGCCGCGCTCGATGAGTTGGGGAAAGTGGCGAAAGAACAGCGTGAGCAGCAGCACTTGGATATGCGAGCCGTCCACGTCCGCATCCGACAAGATGCAGATCTTGCCGTAACGCAGATTCGACAGGTCGATCGCATCGTCGCTCACGTGCGGATCGACGCCGATCGCCACCGCGATGTCGTGCACTTCATTGTTCGCGAATAGCCGGTCGCGCTCCGTCTCCCACGTGTTGAGGACCTTGCCGCGCAGCGGCAGAATCGCCTGAAACTCCTTATCGCGCCCCATCTTCGCCGAGCCGCCCGCGGAATCGCCCTCGACCAGGAACAACTCATTGCGTGCTACGTCCGTCGACTCGCAATCGACCAGCTTGCCGGGCAACACCGCCACGCCGGAACTCTTACGCTTCTCGACCTTCTGGCCGGCACGGGTGCGCGCCTGCGCCTGCTTGATCACCAATTCGGCCAGCTTGCGTCCATGCTCGACATGCTGGTTGAGCCACAGCTCCAGGCTCGGTCGCACGAACGAAGAGACCAGCCGGACTGCATCCCGGCTGTTGAGTCGCTCCTTGATCTGACCTTGGAATTGCGGATCGAGCACCTTCGCAGAGAGCACGAACGAGACCCGTGCAAACACGTCCTCGGCGAGCAACTTGACGCCCTTGGGCTGCAGGTTATGCAGCTCGACAAAGCTCTTGACCGCCTGGAACAGGCCGTCGCGCAGCCCGGACTCGTGGGTGCCGCCCGCCGGCGTCGGAATCAGGTTCACATACGACTCGCGCAGCAGCGAGCCCTCCTCGGACCATGCGACGACCCATGATGCGCCCTCGCCCTCGGCGAACGTGTCGTCGGTCGTGCGTGACGACCCGGCGTATCGCTCGCCCTCAAACAGCGGGATCAATGTATCGTAGCCGGCCAGACCCTCGAGCAGATAGCCACGCAGCCCATCGTCGTATTTCCATGACTGCCGCTCGCCGGTTTTCTCGATGATCAATACCACCTCGACGCCGGGCAGCAGCACCGCCTTGGAGCGCAACAAACGCTGCAGTTCGGACTGCGGCAGGTTGGCCGAGTCAAAGTATTGCGGGTCGGGCCATGCCGTGACGCGGGTGCCGGATTTCTTGTCCATGCGGCCCTTGGCCGCGCGTACGGTGAGCGGGCGCACCACGTCGCCGTGCGAGAAGCCGATGTCGGCTACCTTGCCGTCCCGCCACACCGTGACATCGAGTCGCTGCGACAATGCATTGGTCACCGACACGCCCACGCCATGCAAGCCGCCGGAGAACGTATACGCGCCACCGGCAGCCTTGTCGAACTTGCCGCCCGCATGCAACCGGGTGAAGACGATCTCCACCACTGGCACCCCTTCTTCAGGGTGCAGGCCGAACGGAATACCCCGCCCGTCATCTTCGACGCTGACCGAACCGTCGGTATGCAGCGTCACGACGATTTGCGCGCCAAATCCGCCCAGTGCCTCGTCCGACGCGTTGTCGATGACTTCCTGCACGATATGCAGCGGATTCTCCGTGCGCGTGTACATGCCCGGCCGTTGTTTCACCGGCTCGAGCCCCTTGAGCACCTTGATCGACGCTTCGCTGTATGCGGGACCGGATTTCTTTGTAGCCATGTTCCGATAAATTCCGCCGTTGTCCACAGTTGTTGTGGACAAACGCGTGGACAATTCGTTGAGTTCTTGAAAAAGCCCTGCCGAAACAACTCGCTCGTCACGATGCCCGCGAATCGTGCGCGCTGCCGGCGGCCGGGGTGGGAACGGGCGCTATTTTACCGGCTTGCGCTTGGCCTCCAGCCTCTCCCAGCGCTCGAGCGCGGCCAACAGCTCGTCGTCGATCGCCGCATAGCGCTCGGTGAGCCGCGTGCCTTCGGCCGGATCCGTCACGAAGATCGACCCGTCTTCCAGCCGCGCACTGATGGACTGCTGCTCCGCCTCGAGCTGTGCAATCCGCTCCGGCAACGCATCCAGCTCGCGCTGCTCGTTGAACGTCAGCTTGATGCTGCGCTTTTCATTGCGCGCTGAGGCGGCGCTGGGGGCGTCATGCAACGCACTGTCGTCGTTCGATGCGGCCGGGAGGTGCGCGGCGGCCTTCGCCGGCAGCCCGGCACCGGCCTGCGCCAGCACATCGGCGCGCGCCTTCTGCATCTGCCAATCCGAGAAACCGCCGACGTACTCGCGCCACTGGCCGTTTCCTTCCGCCGCGATCACCGACGTGACAACGTTGTCCAGGAAAGTGCGGTCATGGCTCACGAGCAGCACCGTGCCGTCATAGTCGGTCAACAGCTCCTCGAGCAGTTCGAGCGTCGGAATGTCCAGGTCGTTGGTCGGCTCGTCCAAGACCAGCACATTCGCGGGCCGTGCGAACAGTCGCGCCAGCAATAGCCGGTTGCGCTCACCGCCGGACAATGATTTGACTGGCGAGCGGGCGCGTTCCGGCGAAAACAGGAAATCGCCCAGGTAGCTCATCACATGCTTGCGGGCACCGTTGATCTCCACCCAGTCGCTGCCCGGACTGATTGTGTCCGCGAGGCTGCGCTCAGGGTCCAACTGCGCGCGCATCTGATCGAAGTATGCAATTTGCAGATTCGTGCCGGTGCGCACCCAGCCTTCGTCCGGTGCGATCTCGCCGAGCATCAGCTTAAGCAGCGTGGTCTTGCCCGCGCCGTTCGGGCCGACGAAGCCAATTTTGTCGCCGCGCATCACAGTGGTCGAAAAACACGCGACGACCGTCTGCCCACCGTAGCGCTTAGTCACATCGGTGAGTTCGGCGACAATCTTGCCGGACTTGTCGGCCTGGCTTACGTCAAGGCGCACGTTGCCCTGCACGTTACGCCGCTGCGCGCGCTCGTTGCGCATCTGCACAAGGCGTGCGATGCGCCCGACACTGCGCGTGCGACGCGCCTCGACGCCCTTGCGGATCCAGATCTCCTCCTGGGCGAGCAACTTGTCAAACTTCGCATTCTCGACCGCCTCCACTTCGAGCTGCTGCGCCTTGCGTGTCTGATAGGCCGAGAAGTTACCCGGGTATGACAACAGACGCCCGCGATCGAGTTCGACGATGCGGGTCGCGACGCGGTCGAGGAACGCGCGATCGTGCGTGATGAACAACACGCTGCCGCGCAGCGACAACAACAGCGCCTCGAGCCAGCGTATCGAATCAAAATCGAGATGGTTGGTCGGCTCGTCCAGCAGTAGCACATCGGGCTGCGTCACTAGCGCGCGGGCCAGCGCAACGCGTTTGAGCAGACCACCAGAGAGCTGATCCACCCGCGCGTCGCCCTCCAGGCCCAATTGCGCGAGCGTGGTCGCGACCCGGGTGCGCCATGCCCATCCGTCATGCGCGTCCAGCGCGCCCTGCAGCACATTCATGCGCGCCAACAACGCGTCATGCGACGGGCCTTCGGGCGTATCGGCCAGCGCGTGCGCAACGCGATCGTACTCGTCGAGCAGCGCACGAGTGTGCTCGAGCCCCGCGGCCACTGCGTCGAACACGCGCATGCCAGGGTCGAAGACCGGCTCTTGCGGCACGTAGACAGTCGTGAGTGCCTGCGCACGGGTGATCAAGCCGTCGTCGGGCTTGGCCAGGCCGGCGACGATCTTCAGCAACGATGACTTGCCCGCACCGTTGCGGCCGATCAGGCCCACCCGCTCGCCCGGTTCAATCGAGAAGTCCGCGTGGTCAAGCAGTGCGACATGGCCGAACGCGAGTTGCGCGCCGGTGATGGAAAACAGCGACATCGGCTCAAGAAAAGGACAGAAAACACCCATTGTACCGGCCGGACACAAGCCACTGTGCGTGAATCCGTATCGGGCGATTGGCCGATGTAGGCTGCGCCTTGCGTTACGCTAAGATACCGGCTTTCCAAGCAGGCCAAAAAGGCCCAAGGTTGCAGCCGTGTCTGACGTGATTGAATACAAGAGCTGGGTCTGCCTAATTTGCGGGTGGATCTATAACGAGGCAGACGGGCTGCCGGACGAAGGGATTGCTCCCGGCACGCGCTTTGCCGATATCCCAGCGCAATGGCGTTGTCCGTTGTGCGACGTCAGCAAAGCCGACTTCGCCGTGGTGGAATTCTGAGCGCCGCGCCGATGCGCGTCGGGATCGTGCTCGTGGTATCCTTACGACCCCGTGATCCTGACCACTCCCGATCGCACGGCATGCTACCGGTACGCGGCTTCGGACAGGTCACCGGGTCGCATGTCGTCGATGATGACGCCCTCTCGCCGTAGCACAATGGATAGTGCACGCGCCTCCTAAGCGTGAGATTCAGGTTCGATTCCTGACGGCGGGACCATATTGGCTGACGGCCCGTATACTCATGATCCGCCGGCGCTTCGCATAGGGCACCGCGTCGCGATGATGTGGTGCACCGCACATAAATGCTATCCATCGGACGGTAAGGTGTGGCAAACCCACTGCGATGCGCGGGTGCGAGCGCACCGCGCGGTTCCTGCATGTCCCGGACCGGGCAGTGCGACGCGAACCGCTTTCTCACGCCAGATATGACTCTTTCCGGACGTGTATCCACGAGCACGCTGCTGACCGTTGTTGTGCCCGTCTACAATCTCGAAGACTGCATCGCGAATGCATTGCAGTCGATACTCAAGCAACGCCATCTCGACGAGATCACGACACTGGTGATCGACGACGGCTCGACTGACCGCTCCCGCGAGCGCATCGACGCGATCGTGCGAGCTAATCCGCACGCTGATATCCGGGTGATCACGCAGCCCAACGGCGGATGCAGCGCGGCCCGTAATACCGGCATCGCACAAGCGCAGTCGCCGTACCTGTCCTTTCTGGATGGCGACGACACGTGGGAGCCGGACTTCTCCGATAAGATCATTCCGATCCTGCGGATAGGGCACGCCGACGTGATCGATTACAACATCTGGATCGTAGGGCGCAACGGCAAGCAATCGGACGAGCTGACGATGATCGGCGCCAAGTGGGCTGGCGAGCATCAGGTGGACGATCGGCTGCTACTGGATGTCGCAGCCACCTACGAGATGTTCGCATGGGCCCGTATTTACCGGCGCTCGCTGTGGCATGGCATCGCGTTCCCGCCTGCCCAACTGTACGAGGACGCCGCGGTCACGCCGCACCTGTATTTGCGTGCCCGCACAGTGCACCGGCTCAGCGAGCGCCTGTACAACTACCATCGACGCTCGGGCAGCATCACGCAAGTCATAAACATGCGCAGCGTGCAGGACCTGGCCAAGAATGTCGAGCGCGCGCTATCGCAATGCGCTGACCCGGCGCACCGGAATTACTGGATGACGCTCACTGCGATGGGATTCGCACACGCGCGTCGGGAAGCGGCCCGCGTCGATGGCCATGCGCTGGGCGACGCGCTGCGCATCATCGACACGCTGGCCCAGCATTGCCGTACCGTCACGCAGGCCTACCCAGAACTAGCCAAACACGCGTCATTTGACCGCTATCGCGGTGCAATGTATCGGGAGCGTGCAGTGTTTCTAGCCAAGCGCGCGATCAAGCGCCTGATCGGTCGGGAGCGGCGCCTGGGAGCACCGCCTGCCGCGGGTAAAAAAACCTCGGCCGCGGTACCCGCGCTGCAAGACGAGCACTGAACAAAACGCTGCGGCACATTCGCTGAATGCCGCGCATGAAACACGCCCACGTGATGCCGCACCAGCCAGCGCGCCGGCCGCGACGCGAACAGAAGGCCCGTGGCGACGTGCTCCACCAACGCCATGTCGCCAGCACCAGGCCGTTGAACAGATACATGTTGGCCGATGGTGTTGGCACATTGAATTGTCACGAAGCTGTGGTATGTGCAGCCACGCCCTTGGTCAGGCAATCGCCGACGTACGGGCCGCCGCGGCCAGATCCATTAATATTGCCGGTTTCGCCGTTACCTTCCCCTCATATTGTCATGACCGTGCATCGCGAACCGCTCAGTGTGATCATCATCACGCTCAATGAGGCCCACGACATCGAAGCCTGTCTGGCATCCGTGCGCGACCTGGCTGATGAGATCGTCGTGGTCGACGCCGGTAGCACCGATGCGACGGTGCAGATCTGCGAGCGCTTCGGCGCACAGGTCGTCACAGCAGACTGGCCGGGGTTTGGCCCTCAGAAGAATCGGGCGCTCGCGCTCGCCACCCGGCCGTGGGTGCTGTCGCTGGATGCCGACGAGCGCGTGACGCCACAGTTGAGGGAATCGATCGAAGCGGTGCTGGCCGGGCGCGGGCCATCCGGCTATATAGGGTATGCGATGTCCCGCCGCTCGCAATTTTGCGGCCGCTGGGTCAATCACTCGGGCTGGTCGCCGGATTGGGTGGTCCGGTTGTTCCGCCGCGAAGCGGCCAAATTCTCGGACGATGCCGTGCACGAGCGGCTAATCGTCGAAGGCCCCACCGGGCGCCTTGACGGCCGGTTACTGCACTATAGTTATCGCTCTGGCGAAGAGGTGGCGGACAAGACACTGGCCTATGCTCGCGCCGGCGCCCGGATGTTGCGCGCGCGCGAGCGCCGCATCAGCGCATTGGCCCCCCTCGCACACGGCGGCTTTGCTTTCGTGCGCACGTTCATGTTGCGAGCTGGATTCCTCGACGGGCTGACGGGCCTGGGCATCGCGCGGATGAATGCGCGGGCGACGTTCCTAAAATACCATTATGCGCGGCGCGCAGACCGGTCAGCGCGCGGCGACAGCGGCACCGGCAGCACCTGGCGGGGGCTGCGCATCGGATTGTCATGCCAGGCGCTGCGCCACGCCGGCGGCTTCGAGCGCTACGCGCGCGACATCATTGGCGCAATGGCCGCGCGGGGCGTCCGCCCCATCGTCTTCGCCCGCAAATTCGATAAAACGCTGCCCGAGTACAGACTCGTCGACGCGCAAGCCATCCGGGTCAACTGGCTGCCGCGCGCGCTGCGCGACGCGGCGTTCTCCTGGCGGCTGCGCGCGCGCCGTACACGCAGCCAAGCGGACATCGTGATCGCGTGCAATCGGGTCGACTCAGCCGACATCGTCGTATGCGGCGGCACGCATCCGGGCGCATTGCGCCATGGTCGCAACAAGCCAAAGTGGAATGACGGCTGGCAAACCGCGCTGGAGCGCCACACCTATCGCAACGCGGGCGTGGTCGTCGCCCACTCCAAGATGATGGCACAAGAAGTCCAGCAGTATTTCAGCATCGCGCCGGACAAGATCCGTGTCATCTATCCTCCGGTGCGCAGCGACTGCTTCGCGCCGATGGCGCCGGCACAGCGCGATGCGATGCGGGCACAGCTCGGCATCCCCGACGGACACGCCGCATTTGTGTTCGTGGCCAACACCGGCAAGGGATTCGAACTGCTACGCGCGTACTTTGAGGCGAGCGCCGAGCCGGTCTGCCTGTTGGTCACGGGCCGCCCGGTCGCCAGCTCATCGCCGCGGATCCGCTCGCTCGGCTATCGTACAGACATGCAATGCGTGTTCGGCGCAGCCGACTTCACGATCGTGCCTGCGCCCTATGAACCGTTCGGGCTAGTGGGCATCGAATCGATCCTGTGCGGCACGCCGGTGCTCACCGCCGCTAACGTCGGCTGCGCCGAAGTCATTCGCGACGACGCGCAATGGCGCTTCTCGCACCTGGACGCGGGCAGTTTCGCCGCGGCGGTCGAGCAGGCGCTCACGCGCTGGCGCGCCGGCACCGCGCGGCTCACCCGGCCCGACGAGCATCTGCTGTACAACTACGATGTGGCGTCCCACACCGCGCACTTGCTGGCGCTGGCCTCGGAACTCGCCGGCCGTCGCGCGTAGCGCTGCGTCTCGTCGCCCCGTGCGGCGCCCACCCCCTGTCGCGCCACGCGTAATGCTACACTCGCTCGTCTGGTGCGAACGCTGCGTCACGCGCGCCGCACGGCAATGCCATGCGGCCGCCGTCATGTCGCGGCACCGCGCGTCGTCAATCTACCGGAGCAACGTCCATGGCTGAATTTCGCATTTGGTCCGATCGGTTCTCGCACAATGGATTCATGCCTAAGCAGCAGGAATTCGATGACCGTTCGTTTGGCGTCGACGGCGGCAACGTGTCGCCTGCGCTGCAATGGGCCGACCCGCCCGCCGATACCAAGAGCTTCGCGCTGACCGTGTACGACCCGGACGCGCCGACCGGCAGCGGTTTCTGGCACTGGGTTCTCGTCAATATCCCGGCACATGTGCGATCGCTGCCGGATGGCGCCGGCAAGGCCGACGGCAGCCTGCTGCCAACCGGTGCGCTGCAGCTACGCAACGACTATGGCACGGTAGGCTTTGGCGGTGCAGCGCCGCCACGCGGCGACAAGCCGCATCGGTACGTGTTTCGCATCCACGCGCTAAAGATTGACGCGCTGCCACTTGGTACGGACGCGACCAACGCGGTGGCACGCTTCATGATCCACTTAAATGAAATCGACTCGGCCACCTATACAGGTCTGTACGAGCTGAAGTAATTGGGCGCGCGCGGGACCTAGCGAGGGCTTGTCGCCGGCCTCGCGCTGCTGGCCACGCTTGGCGCGCACCCGTGCACGATCGATACCACGTCGCGCATGGCGCTGCGCAGCTGCAGCTTCGGCCTGTTCCAGTCGCCCAACAAATGCACCCTTCTCGTCTCGGCGCCACGCGAGCGCAGCGTTGGCGCGAATGGCATGTTCGGCACGGCCCGACTGACCGGCCAAGCTGTCGAAGCAGCCCTCCTTGCACGGATTTTCAACGTCATCAGCAACTAGGGGACCTTCTCCATGCTGACGGTGGCGGCTACCTTTTCAACGCTGGCGGCATGGATAAGTTTTGCGCGGCGTCGATCCGTTGCGTCGCCGCTGATTGGCTACAGGCATGCTGCTTGCTGTAAAGAAGGGCATGAACGTACCACCTAAAACATCATTGCATATTCATTTCGAGGACGCGCCACCTTCCTTCGACGGCGCACGAATGATGCTTGACTTCACCGCGTCCGTCGATGGGCGCCTAGTGCGGTGCTCGGTGAGTGCCGAAGCCCTTGAGGACCACTTTGGTGCCGCGTCCGCGCTCGAGAGCGAATTGCTGCAAGCGTTCGAGCGCGGTCGCAGCCGCATTCATCGAGTCGCTCGGCTCGCACTGGCGGACAGCGACGGCCAACCCGTCGTGCTGCACAGTGGCCTATTCCGGATCTCGGCAACCTAACGCCGCCAGGCAACCTGCCCACTCATCCTGCAAAGGAGGCTTTATGTCACTGATCGTTGCGGGACGCTTCACCTCGTTCCCTCAAGCCGAACGCGCGTCGCAGGCGCTGTTCGAGCATGGTTTTGTCCAAGAGGACGTCACCCTATTCTTCGTCAACCCACCCGGCCAGCACGCGCGCTTTTCGATCGGCGGCGACGTATCGACCGACCCCGGCGCACGCGAAGCGCCGAAGGGCGCGGCCAAGGGTGTCGCGCTGGGTGCTGTCGTGGGCGCAGTCGTTGGCGTCGCGGTTTTTGTGCTCGCGGGCGCGCCGATGCTCGTATCGATCATCTCCGCTGGGGTCGGCGCTTACGTCGGCTCGATGATCGGTGCGATGAGCCATACCCGGCGCACGCTCGAACAGCATCATGGACGCGAGCGCTTCGTCGACCGCGAGGCGCGTGACGCCGGCGTGCTGGTTGCCGTGCACGTGGACGCGGCCACGCAGGAGAATGCATCACGTGTGCTGCGCGACGCAGGTGCGCTGGATATCGAGCGCGCCTCCGGACGCTGGCGCGACGGACGCTGGGCTGACTTCGATCCGACCCGAGCGCCGCACGTGGAGCGCGACAGCCAGCCCGATCTCAACGAGCGGCACACTTAGTCTCGCCGCATTGCAGGGTGGCAACCGAGCCAGGGGTAGCCGGACGGACAGGCCGCCGGTAGCCAATCAGGTGGGATGACCACCCGCATACCGGATCTGCGCGGTGCGCAGTTTCCGATCAACCACAACCAACGGAGGTACACGATGGCAAATCATATTGTTTCCGTTCTAAATGACCTGATCGAAACGTCCAAAGACGGCGAAGCCGGCTTCCGCAAAGCGGCAGAGGATGCGTCGAATCCGGAATTGAAGACGCTGTTCGCCAGTTGTGCCCAATCGTGCTCGCAAGCGGTCAGCGAGCTGCAAGCCGCCGTCCATTCACTCGGCGGTAAGGCCGAAGATCACGGATCCGCGTCCGGGGCGCTGCATCGTGGCTGGATGGACCTGAAGTCAGCCATCAAAGGTCGCAGTGACCACGAGATCCTAGCGGACTGCGAAAAAGGCGAAGACGTAGCCAAGAAACATTACCGACAGGCGCTGGATGAAGCGTTGCCTGCGGACATTCGGATGCTCGTCGAGCGGCAATACGAAGGCGTACTCAAGCATCATGATCGCGTACGCGAATTGCGCGACGCTACGGCACGATAATCTGCCTGCGCTGGATGCGGCGATGCACGCCGCATCCAGCAGGGGCGTGGAAGCTGGCCTAACAAGCCGCTTCGCCGCGGCCCTGGCAGTCACCATGCGGTATCTGACTGCATGTCACAATAGCCTTAATTCGCGATGTGCAAGTCGTTGTGCACGTGGGTCACACCGTCAACCGTTCTAGCCGCATCGGCAGCAGCTTCCTTCACCTCACGGCTGGGTACTGTCCCGGTCAAGCGCACCGCGCCAGCCGTGGTCTTCACGTGGATATTTTGAAAGCCTTTCACGCCCTTCGCGTTCAGCAATGCAGCCTTGACCTTCGTGGTAATAGCGCCATCACTGATTTTCTCGCTGAGCGTTTCGGAACCCGACAATGGCGCGGCCCTATTGCTGCCCGCGCTTTGGGCGGCCAGCCCGACCACATGAGCTGCACAGATTATGCCAATGGCAACGCGGATCCATCGTGTCGTTTGCATCGTCTTCTCCTGGATTGAAGTGGCAAGGGGGGGTTGCAAGGATCGTACCCACGATTAATGGGCGTCATTGCGTCGGCGCGCGGCGGTCGCGCTCACCTCCGCGCCGAGCAGGAACACCGACGACGAGAAATACAGCCACATCAGCAGCACGGCGAGGGAGCCCGCAGCGCCAAACGTATTGGCGGTGCCCGCATGTGCCAAGTAGAACGCGAAGATATTCTTGCCGCTGGAGAACAGCAGTGCCGCCGCCAAGCCGCCCGCGAACGCATCGCGCCATTGGATCGACGCATCGGGGACGAACTTCAGCATCGCGGAGAATGCCAGCCATAGCGAACCGAGTGTGGCCACGTGCTGCACTGCATTCGCTATCCGGTACGAAGCGCTTTGCGGTCCCCAGAACCATTGCCCAATCACGCTGATCGTGGTGTCTAAAATCAGCAGCACAACGATCAAGAATGCCACGCCAAGCACCAAGCCAAACGAGATCAAGCGCACCCGCACCAGGCTGAGCAGGCTGGCGCGCGTATCGGGTTCCGGCACCGGCCAGATCGCGTTCAACGCGCTGTTCAGCGTCGAGAACGTAGCGGATGCGCCGATCACGATACCCAGAATCGACACCGTAGTCGTACGCGTTGCCATATCGGCGTGCCACGCGTTCGCCACGATGGCCTGCACGCCTTGTGCGGCTTCGTCGCCAATCACGCCGCGTATTTCGCCGAACAACCGGCCTTGCACCGCATCCTGTCCGAAAAAAAACCCGGCCACCACGATGACAATGACTAGCGTCGGTGCGAGCGAGAATGCCGTATAGAAAGCGATCGACGCCGCCATCGTCGGACAGCGGTCCTTGATCCAGTGCGTGACCGGATCCGATACCCAAGCCAGCAGATCCATCGCGCGCGAGCGCATCGTCAAGACAACGTGGTGGCAGGCAACCGCACCGGCACACCGGGTCGGGCGAACGTCGCCGGTTGCGCCATCACGCGCAAAGTCAACGCGTCGTCGCGGTCCACCACTTCACGTAGATCGCGCATGAATGAATCACGCCATACAGACAGGTCGTTCTGCCGCAATACTGCCATCATCGCTTGGTGCCGCTGTTGCCGGTCCACCAAAGGCATCGACAACGCGCGGCGCATCGCGTCGGCGACTTGCACTAGGTCGAACGGATTGACTATCAATGCACCCGGCAATTGGTCCGCGGCACCGGCAAACTGCGACAACACAAGCACGCCAGGATCAGCGGGGTCTTGTGCTGCGACGTATTCCTTGGCCACCAAGTTCATGCCGTCGCGCAGCGGCGTCACGCATCCGACCTGGGCCGCGCGGAACAGCGACATCAGCAGGTTGCGCTCATAGTTACGGTTCAAGTACAGGATCGGGGTCCAGTCCAGTTGTGCAAAACGACCGTTGATCCGGCCCGCCTCCGCCTCCAGGTGTTTGCGAATCGACTGGTAGTTTTGCACGTCGGTACGCGTAGGCGGTGCGATCTGCATCAGTGACACGTGCCCAGCCAGGCTTGGCGAATCCAGCAACAGCCGTTCGAATGCCTGAAACCGCTCGGCAAGCCCCTTCGAGTAGTCGAGCCGGTCTACACTGATGATCAGCTTGCGCTCACGCATGTTGTCGCGCAGCCCGACCACCTGCTTGCGACTGGCGTTTTGCTGCGCGGCTTTCGCAATGGCATCCGGGTACACGCCGATCGGATACGTAGCGACCTTGAACCGGTGGTCGAACGCGTGGACCATCCCGTTGCCGAGCAACTGTCCGCCGCATTCGCGCTGCACGATGTCGGTAAAAGACTGCAAGTCGCTGCTCGTCTGGAAGCCGACCACGTCGTAACTGCACAGCGCCTTGAGCAGCGTGGCGTATGGCGGGATCGTATGCAGTACCTCGGGTGCCGGAAATGGAATATGCAGGAAAAACCCAATCGGATTGCGCATGCCGATTTCGCGGCATGCCTTGCCGAACGGGATCAAGTGGTAGTCGTGCACCCAGATGAGGTCGTTCGGCCGAACCAGCTTCTGCAATTGCCGGGCGAGCATCCCGTTAACGCGCATGTAGCCTTCGTAGTCGGCGCGGTCGAACCGCGTCAGATCGTTCCGATAATGAAAAGCGGGCCACAACGTCGCGTTTGAAAAACCGCGATAGTACTGATCATAGTCGCGCCGACTGAGGCCGACCGTTGCGTAGGTCACGTTGCCCCGGGTCTCGATTGTTGGCTTACCCGCTTCACCGCCGATCTCGCCATTCCAGCCAAACCATACGCCGCCGGCCTCCTTCAGCGCATCATAGACGCCGATTGCCAGACCTCCGGCCGCGGGACGGCCCTCCTGTGCCGGGGCGACCCGATTGGATACCACGATCAATCTGCTCATAGGGATTGCCACCTGCTGTTTGTTTAAATGAAATCATCGACACCAGCATGCAAATTTTGTGCCTAATGCTGCAATGCACAAAAAAGGCCGAGCACAGCCCGCGCCCCTAAAGGCGCAATGGGTAGGTTTCCAGCAGGATGACCGCGATCGTGTTACGCGTCCTGCTCTGTCCCTATTTCTCGATGATAGTCCAAGCCGGCACGGCGGGCGCCGCCCTGGTTGGCGACGCCATCTGCCGGCGCGTCAGGTGCAGGCCGGTTCTGCCCGGCCGATATGTTGTCTTCGTGGTCGCCCGCGTTACCCGTGCCGGTGGACGGCAACCGGTCCGACCATTGGCCGGCTTGCGTGTTTGGTCGGCTCATTGCGCCTCCAACTTGCATTGCATGGTCCCTGATTGTACCCACCCGTGCGGCTGGGCTTTCGCGCCGCCTTCGCGTGGTGGGGTAAACGTTACGCTCCGGGTTGTAATCCTTACAGCAACAGGTGCGCAGAGCGATCTTATGGGCGCCACGGCCGGGGTCGTCGGCGTTCATCCCCCTGGTCAATGTGTGCGTCAGCCATTGAGCCACGCGGGCCGCCCGCACAGGTGACGTTGACCAGACGCGTGGAACGCCGATGCTTGCACGTGCGGCATATCCGGGCCTTGCGGCGGTGGATCGCCGATCGGCGGCATATCGGGACCGGGTGGATCACGCGTCGGATCAGGCGGCGCTTCGTCCGGTGGCATGTCCGGCGGTGGCACCTCGGGCGGATGCGGCGGCGTGGGCGTAAGCGGATCGGGCTGCGGCGCATGGGCGCGCCATTTGAGCGTTGACATAAATCGCTTCCTTGAAGGAGACGATAAGGGAACCAGCAACCCGTATGCCGGCTACCCCTGCCAAAGAACCCGCCGATCAGTCCCGCTCACGCCCAGGCGCCTGTTCATCGATCGGCTAAGCCTATTCGTCAGTTACCGGTGTACTTCGCCCCGACGCTCTCCGGCGCCTCATCGCTGTCGCCGGCATCCTCGCCTGATGCGTGGCGCGCGTCATCGCCATATTCGACCAAGCGGTTGTACAGCGTCTTCAAACTGATGCCGAGGATCTCTGCAGCCCGCGTCTTCACGCCACCGCATTGCTCCAACGTGGCCAGAATCAGTTGACGGTCCGCGTCGGCCAGCGATGTGCCGAACGGGATGGTCACCGCAGTGCCGGCGGACGGCTTAGACAGCGAGATCTGCAGCGGTACCGATGCGGTCGCAGACGAATCAGCCGGCGCCATGATGTAAGCGCGCTGCACGTAGTTCTTAAGCTCACGCACATTGCCAGGCCACGTGTACGACAGCATGGTTTCCTTGACCGAAGGCGGAAAGTGCTTGTCCGTGCCGTAGCGCTGGTTGAGCTCGTCCAAAAAGCTCTGCGCAAGCAACTCGACATCTTTGCCGCGCTCGCGCAGCGGCGGCAGGCTGATCGGAAATACGTTCAGCCGATGATAGAGATCCAGCCGCAGCTTGCCCTCGAGTACCGCCTGCTCGGGATCGCGATTGGTCGCCGCGATCAGCCGCACGTCGGTCTCGATTTCCTTAGTGGTGCCGACCCGCATGAATACGCCCGTCTCGAGCACGCGCAGCAGCTTAACCTGCAACTCGATCGGCATCTCGGTGATCTCGTCCAGAAATAACGTACCACCGCTGGCCCGCTCGAAATAGCCTTTGTGCTGTCGGTCCGCACCAGTGAACGCGCCCCGCTCATGACCGAACATTTCCGACTCGATCAGCGTCGGCGACACCGCGCCGCAATTGACAGCCAGAAACGCCTGCTTGCGCCGCAAGCTCAACTCGTGCACGGTCTGCGCGGCCACTTCTTTGCCGGTGCCGGATTCACCGACCAGCAGCACCGAAGCGGATGTCGGCGCCACCCGGTTGATTTGGTCATAAACCTGTTGCATCGCCGCCGAATTGCCTAGCATCAGGCCAAAGCGCCCAAAGCGGCGCAGTTCGCCACGCAGCGTGCCGATCTCGGCGCGCAGGTCGCCGGTACGCGGGATCCTGGCGAGGATCGCCTTGACCCGTTGCACATTGATCGGCTTGACGAGGTAATCCGTTGCGCCCATTTTCAGCGCACTGACCGCGGACTCCACGGTGGCGTGCCCAGTAATGACCACGATTTCTACGCCGGAGCGCAGATCCAGATCGTTGAACAAGTCCACGCCGCTGCCATCCGGCAGCTTCAAGTCGGTAAAGACAACGTCTGGCACCTGCCTGACGATCTGGATACGCGCCTCACGCACGTCGCCGGCCATCGCAATGGTCAGACCATCGCCCGTGATGATCTCCGCCAATGCGTTGCGGGAATTGGGGTCGTCATCGACTATCAGTATATGCGGCATGAGAAAGGAATCGTGTCCGGAAAATAAGCGGCAAGTCGGCAGCCCCACGGACGTTGCGCGTCAACGCGCATGCGACGTGCCGCCTGCCAATTTGGAAAAATTGCGCGCCTCATCCAAGACTATTACGCCAACCGCGTAATAATGCCATTTAGAAGTCTTATTCGGTGCGTAAAGTTGATTACAAAGAATAATCGACACGCTCGGGGCCCCCAGTGTAACCGCTTCCGGTCGAGCGCTCAAAACACAATTCGTTTACGCCAAAACGGCTGACGCTTCAGCATAAGCAATTGCCGCTGAGTTGGCGCAGGTGGTTAAATAGGTTCTTTGCACCAGAAAGCCCTACACCATGTCGTTAAGCGAGGCGGACGCGCCAGTAGCGTCCGATGAACAGTACTCACGCACCATCCCGCACCCGAAGGTGCCGGGCCTGAAGTCGTTCGGCCTGCTGTATGGCTCGTCCGACGCAATGCTGGGTCTATACGAGCAAATCGAGCGGGTCGCGGCCACCGACGCGACCGCGTTGATCGTCGGCGAGTCTGGAACCGGCAAAGAGTTGATCGCACGCACGATCCATGACGCCAGCCACCGCAAGGATGGCCCGTTCGTCGCGGTCAATTGCGGCGCCATCCCGGACAACCTGATCGAGGCCGAGTTGTTCGGCCATGAAAAGGGCAGCTTTACGGGCGCCGTGCAAGGCCGCATCGGCTACTTCGAACATGCGCACGGCGGCACGCTGTTTCTGGACGAGGTCACCGAGATGTCGCCGGTGCGTCAGGTCAAGCTGCTGCGTGCGTTGGAAACCGGCACGTTCTATCGGGTCGGCGGCAACGAGTTGATCAGCGCCAACGTGCGCGTGATCGCCGCGACCAATCGCGACCCGGCCACCGCGGTCAAGGAAAACGGGCTGCGCGAAGACCTGATGTACCGGCTTGCGGTTTTCCCATTACGCGCGCCGCCGCTGCGCGAACGCAACGGCGATCGCGAATTGCTCGCGCAGTATTTTTTGGCCGAGTTAAACACCCAGGAAAATACCAGCAAGACATTCAGCAAGCGCGCGCTTGACACGGTGCGCACTTATTCGTGGCCGGGTAACGTGCGCGAATTGAAAAATGCAGTTTATCGTGCGTTCATTCTGGCGGAGAAAACCGTCGAGATTCAGCATCCGCACCTGGCGTCGCGAGTCAAGAAGCCAGTGCTGCAAGGCGATGCGATGAGCGTCTGGGTCGGCACGCCGCTTGCCGATGCGCAAAAGCAAATCATCCTGGCGACGCTGAAGCACTGCGGCGGTGACAAGCGGCGCGCGTCCCAAACGCTTGGCATCAGCTTGAAGACGCTATACAACCGTCTGGGCGCGTATGAGGCGCAGGCGTGCGCGGACTCGCCCGAGAGCAACGAAGGCTGAGCAGAGTTTATCCTGCTTACCACTGTTCCCATTGTTTGCCGCGCGTACCCGAGTGGGGCGCGGCGGCCCTGCCCAATGCCCGCTGCCATAGCCACTGCAATCAGGATTCGACGTCCTCCAGGCTGAAGATCTCCGTCTGGTCGTTGTATGAAAAGATCTCACCGTAGCGGCCCCAATTGATGACTGCGTCGAGCGTTTCCTCCGCGGCACTGTCCGACAAGTAGTCCTCGAGTTCCTGTTCGAAACGCACCCGCGGCGCCCGATGGCCAGGCCGTTCATTGAGAACCCGCTTGATCCGCGCCGCCAGCGGCACGTGGCGCAGCAGATGATCGGCGAACATCATCTTGCGCTCCTGCGTGCCGCATTCGGCAAATACACGGGCCGGCGGTGTCAGGAAGATATCGCCCTCACGCACGTCGGCAAAGCCGAGCCATTGCAGCACTTCGGCAATCGGGAACAGATCGTCGACCTCCAGATGCAGCGTGCGAGCAATCTCGGGCATGTCCGCTCGGCCGTGGTAAGGTGCGGCCGCCAGCGTCTCGATCAGGCCAGCCATCAAGTTGGTCGACACGTGTGGCAACCAGCTATGCAGCTCCAGGCCCTTGCGCGGCGCGCCAGCGCTCGGACGCGCCGTCATCTTCGCGTAGATGTCATCGACTAGACGGCGGAACGCCGGATCGAGCCGGTTGCGCGGATGCTTGAACGGCACCTGGATCTCGGCTAGCACGCGCCCCGGATTGGACGACAGCACCAGGATCCGGTCGCACATGAACACCGCCTCTTCGATATTGTGCGTGACGATCAGCACGGCCTTGATCGGCATGCGGCCTTGCGTCCACAAATCGAGCATGTCGGTGCGTAGCGTCTCGGCGGTGAGCACGTCCAGCGCCGAGAACGGTTCGTCCATCAGCAGCAGCGTCGGATCCACCACCAGCGCACGGGCAAAGCCCACGCGCTGTCGCATCCCGCCGGACAGCTCGCGCGGGTACGCGTTCTCGAACCCGTCCAGCCCGATCAGATCGATTGCGGCCAGCGCGCGCTCACGCCGGATGCGCGCGGGTACGCCCTGGGCCTCTAGGCCCGCTTCGACGTTCTGCAGCACGGTGAGCCACGGGAACAGCGCAAAGGTTTGGAAAACCATCGCGACGCCTTCCGCTGGGCCCCGCAGCGGCTGGCCGCGATAGGTCACCTCGCCCCCGGACGGCGAAATCAGCCCCGCAATGATGCGCAGCAGCGTGGACTTGCCCGAGCCGGAGCGCCCGAGCAAGCCGACGATCTCGCCCTCGCGGATCGACAGGTTGACATCGTCGAGCACCAGCAGCTCGCCCTGGGTCTTCTCGAACCCACGCCGCACGTGGTCAACGGACAAAAGGACAGCGTCGGGCGCAGGCGCGCGAATGGCGGGCGCTGCCGTTACCGGCGCAGCGGCATTCGTAGGATTTTGCATAGCAACCACCGTATCGATCAATCCAGGCGCAGTTTGTTCTCGGCGTAGGCGTACATCGGGCGCCACAACAAGCGATTGAAAAGTGTGACAAACAACGACATCACCGCGATGCCGAGAATGATCTTGCGATAATCACCGTCCACGGTCATTTGCGCAATGTAGGCACCGAGCCCATGCGCGACCACGTGTGTATCGCCCCATTGCACCGCTTCGGACACGATGCTCGCATTCCACGCGCCGCCAGAGGCCGTGATCGCGCCCGTCACATAGTACGGGAAAATACCCGGCAGCATCGCCTGACGCCACCATTGCCAGCCGCGAATGCGAAAGTTGGTCGCGGCCTCTTTAAAATCGTTCGGATACGCGCTCGCGCCGGCAATCACATTGAACAAGATGTACCACTGCGTGCCCAGCACGATCAGCGGGGACAGCCAGATGTCCGGGTTCAGCCCGAAACGCACGATCACGATCACGAATACCGGGAACAGCAGATTGGCCGGAAACGCCGCCAGAAACTGCGCGAGCGGCTGAAGCTTCTCGGCCAGCGCTGGGCGCAAGCCGATCAGCACGCCCAGTGGGACCCACACGATCGAGGCAATCACGATCAGCACCAGCACGCGCACCAGCGTAATGCATCCCATCGCGAGCACATGCCCAACCTCATCCCACGTCACGCCGGTGCTGACATAGCTGATGACGCGCCACAACAGGTACGCGGTGCCAGCCAGCACCAAAGCGCCCCAGGCGAGATCGCCAAGCCGTGAGGGCTGGCGATGCGGCCTCACCGCGGGCCCGACCAGCGGCAGCTTGCGCCAACGCAGCGGCAATCGCGCCATGCGCGCGAACAGCCATCCGGCCGGCACCAGTAACTGGTGAATCAACCGAGTGCGGCGCACCAGGTCGAGCAGCCAAGATTGGGGGGCGCTCGCCGACGCGGTGTTCTCCATGCGGAACTTGTCCGCCCACGCGACCAGCGGCCGGAACAGCAACTGGTCGTAGGCGAGAATCACAAGCGTCATCGTCAAGATCACCCAACCAATCGCCGGCAGGTTGCGCTCGGTGATCGCCTGCGCCAAGTACGCACCCACGCCGGGCAGCGTAATCGTGTTGTTGCCAACGGTAATCGCCTCGGACGCGACGACGAAGAACCAGCCGCCGGACATCGACATCATCATGTTCCAGATCAGGCCCGGCATCGAGAACGGCACCTCGAGCTTCCAAAAGCGCTGCCAGCCCGTCAGGTGAAAGCCGCGCGACACTTCGTCCAGGTCGCGTGGCACCGTGCGCAGCGACTGGTAGAAGCTGAACGTCATGTTCCAGGCCTGGCTGGTGAAGATCGCGAAGATCGCTGCACACTCCGCCCCGGCAACCCGCGTCGGGAACAGCGCAATGAAGAAGGTGACCGTAAACGAGATATAGCCGAGCACCGGCACCGATTGAAGGATATCCAGCATCGGCACCAGCACTTTCTCCGCCCGCCGGCTTTTTGCGGCAAGCGTGCCGTAGGCGAGCGTGAACACGAACGCGGCGAGCATCGCGGCGAGCATCCGCAACGTGGTGCGCAGCGCATATTCCGGCAAATACATCGGACTTAGCGAGATCGCCTGAGCCTTCAGCGTCGAGATCGGCGCCATTGTCTGCTCGAAGCCGATCGCGGCCATCGCGATCAGGCCGATGATCAGCGGAAAGGCCACGAAATCCCACCGATTGGGCAACAAGCGCCACGCGGACGCCGCGGCGTCGCGCTTCGGATCGAAGCGAAAACCGAAATTGAAACCGAAATCCATCAGACAAACTCCCCGGCGCTCTGGGCATGCGGATGGACCGCGCCGCCGCACCACAGCGCGATGGCAAACGCTGCCCATTTCAAGACCGCCCCGACACTACACCAAGCACCATGACCGTTACAACCTTTTAACGTATTTGACTTGTTCCACCGTGGCGCGAATGCGGCACGCGCGCCACGCAGCCCACGTGGCCCAGCCGCACCACTTACCTTCCGCACTGCACACGCAGCGCGGCGCGGCGGCCATTAACGGTTATCATGATGGGTCACTGAATGAATGCAGGAGGCCGCATGAAAGGAAATCTCGTCATCATCTGCCGTGACCAGGACGCCCACGAGTTCGACGCGCTGATGACCGAATACGGCGCCTTCCAGACGAGATTATCGTCGACCGCGTGGTATCTGAAGTTCGACGCGGCGCCCGACGTGATCCAGGAGGAGATTTTGGCACGGCTGGGCAAGTACACCACGCACTATATCTTTGAGGCTAACAGCGTCACGTACAACACAATCGACAGCGAAGCTGCTGCGGCATTGAATACCCTGTTCGGTAATTGACGCAGTTACGCCGTCCCCGTGTGCAGGGATGCACGTCGCGGGAGATCAGACCTGCGCGGCGCCCGACTGAGCCGGAAACTCCAGTTCGACGCGCAGGCCGCTGCGCTCATGATTGCCGATCCGGCATTCGCCGCCCAGCCGGTTCGTGAGCCGCTCGACGATAGCCAGCCCCAGGCTGCTATGACCGTTGCAGCCGCGCGCCGGGTCCAGGCGCACGAAGGGACGGCTTGCATTGACCAGATCCTGGGGCGAAATGCCGCCACCCTGGTCGCTGACCGTCAACGTAAAGCCTCGCGTCGTGCGGGCGGTTTTGATCACCATGGGCGGCGCGCCATAGGCCTGTGCATTGTCCAGCAGGTTGGACAGCACGCGCTCAAGTGTCGCAGCCGGCAGCACGAAGTGCGGCCCCGCACGCAGGTCGGCGCGAACCGCGTCTGCCGACGGCCACACCGCGCGATAGGTCCGCGCGATACGGTCGCATTCGTCGAGCATCTCGGCGCGCAGCCGCAACCGCGCCAACGGCGTGCGCAAATCGTGCGCAACGCCAGCAAGCATCACATTGCGGTCGTTGTCGGTCTGCGCGAGATTGCTGACCATTGTATTGAAGCCGCGCGAACGAACGCCATTTCCCGTGTCTGGCACCTAGCCGGCCCGGCGCTTCCGTTCTCGTCAGAAGCCCAAATGAAATTGTTAAGCCATCCCAACACGATGACCTCGCGCTCACATGGCATGCTGCACCGCCAATCCCATCCGCTCCACGCCCCACCGGTGCGCATTCGATCCAGCACTGCGGCGGCGTCGAGCGCAAACTCGCCGCGCTACGCGTCAAGCTGCATCTGAGCGCCGAACAGAACAGACTGTGGCAAAGTGCAATGGCGGTCATGAAGTACAACCGCGACGAACAACGCCGGTTGCACCAGCAAATGACGCAACAGATCCATGCTGCCTTGCAATAAAGCATCATCAATCTGAACGCGCTGCACGCGGCGCAGCAGCGCCTCGCCGCACAGCGCGAACAACTACATAAGCAAACCGTAGCCGCGTGACTGAACGTCTACACTGCGCTAAACGATCAGTAAAAAAACGACCGTCAGCGTCATACTAAAAACGCACTGGGCACGAATGGCGCAGATGCGGGCGAAGATGCGCGAGCGGCTGGGGCACGCACGACGCGCATGGCTCGCCCCAGATGCCGTGCCGGCCGCCACTAAGGCGCAGCCCGAGTCATCACCCCTGCCTAGCCGGCGCAGCGCTGCCAGGCCCGCCCCGCTGCCTGGCGGCCCTCGTGCGCCATTGAGTTAGAATACCGCCCTTCGCGTACCGAGCATCACGCAGACATCCTGCGTACCGGCATCGCGTTGCACGCATTGTTGGCCGCCTAACATAGGCGGGCGTCCCAAATTGCGCCGAATATTCGACCCATCATTAGACTACTGACTTCACCATGTTCCTGCAAGGGTATGGCCCGGTCATCGCAGCGGGCACGTGGCAAACTATCAAGTTGTCGCTGCTATCGCTCGCGGTCGCCTTCGTAATCGGACTGCTTGGCGCCGCGGCCAAGCTCTCGCGCAGCCATGTGCCGCGCGTGGTCGGCACAGTCTATACCACGCTGATCCGCGGCGTGCCCGACCTGGTGCTGATGCTACTGGTGTTCTTCAGCATGCAAATCTGGCTGAATCACCTGACCGACCTGATGCAGATCGACCAGATCGACATCGACCCATTCACCGCCGGCGTACTCACGCTGGGTTTCATCTACGGCGCATACTTCACCGAGACATTCCGCGGCGCATTCTTGTCAGTGCCGCGCGGCCAGATGGAGGCGGCGGCGGCGTACGGCATGACAGGCTGGCAAGCGTTTTCGCGGGTGATGTTCCCGCAGATGATGCGCTTTGCGTTACCCGGCATCGGCAATAACTGGCAGGTGCTCGTCAAGTCGACCGCGCTGGTATCGATCATCGGCCTTGCCGACGTGGTCAAGGCGTCGCAGGACGCCGGCAAGGGCACGATGCGCTTTTTCTTTTTCACGATCGTCGCCGGCGTGATCTATTTGGCGATCACGACGCTTTCCAACGTCGTGTTGCTGTACCTGGAGCGCCGCTATTCAACCGGCGTTCGCCGTGCGGATCTTTGATACCCGGTCGCGACAATGATCGAACTGCTACATACCTACTGGAAAGCCTATCTGTTCACCGATGGCTACAATATCACCGGCGTGGCCATCACATTGTGGCTGCTGGTCGTGTCGATTGGCATCGGTTTCTGCCTGTCGATTCCGCTTGCGGTCGCGCGCGTATCTCGACACAGGTGGATCAGCGTCCCGGTCTGGCTGTATACCTATATATTCCGCGGCACCCCGCTCTACGTGCAGTTGCTGCTGTGCTACACCGGCATCTACAGTCTGGAGCTTGTGCGTTCGCACGACTTGCTCAATGCGTTCTTCCGGCAGGGAATGTACTGCACCCTGCTGGCGTTCACGCTGAACACTTGTGCTTATACCACCGAGATTTTCGCCGGCGCGATCCGCGCAACGCCGTACGGTGAGATGGAGGCCGCGCGCGCGTACGGCATGTCCGGCTTCGCGCTCTACCGGCGCGTGATCCTGCCCTCGGCGCTGCGCCGGGCGCTGCCGTACTACAGCAACGAAGTGATCCTGATGCTGCACGCCACCACGGTCGCCTTCACCGCGACGGTGCCGGACATCTTGAAGATCGCACGCGACGTCAACTCGGCCACGTATCAATCGTTCGAGGCGTTCGGCATTGCCGCGCTGCTCTATTTGGGCATTTCGTTCACACTGGTGGGTCTATTTCGGCGCGCCGAGCAGCGCTGGCTGGCCTACCTACGACCGCAAGGTCAATAAGTTCAATCCGTGAAAGGCTCAACACGCGATGAATTCGCCCATGTCTAAGTTGTTCGTTGATGATCTGCACAAACGCTATGGCAGCCAGGAGGTACTCAAAGGTATTTCGCTCGAGGCCAAGGCCGGCGATGTGATCAGCATCATCGGTTCGTCGGGCTCCGGCAAAAGCACGTTCCTGCGATGCGTGAACTTTCTGGAGCAGCCCAATGCGGGCCGGATCTATGTGGACGGCATCGAGGTCAAGACCGCACCGGATCGCGCCGGCAACCTGAAAGTCGCCGACGCCAAGCAGTTGCAGCGCGTGCGCACCCAGCTGGCGATGGTATTCCAGCACTTCAACCTGTGGTCACACATGACGGTACTGGAAAACCTCACCGAGGCACCCGTGCACGTGTTGGGCCTGTCGCGCGCGCAGGCGCAGGAGCGGGCGCGCGAGTACCTGGACAAGGTTGGACTCGGCGCATCGGTCGAGAAGAAATACCCGTCGCACCTGTCCGGTGGGCAGCAGCAGCGAGTGGCCATCGCCCGCGCGCTGGCAATGCACCCGGATGTGATGCTGTTTGACGAGCCGACCTCGGCGTTGGACCCTGAGTTGGTCGGCGAAGTGCTGAAGGTGATGCAAACGCTAGCCGAAGAAGGCCGCACGATGATCGTCGTAACGCATGAAATGGCGTTTGCGCGCAACGTGTCAAGCCATGTGATGTTCCTGCATCAAGGCCGCGTCGAGGAACAAGGGCCGCCGGATGAGGTATTCGGCCGCACAAAGAGCGAGCGGCTCAAGCAATTCCTGTCCGGCAGCCTGAAGTAGCCATCGGTTGGCTCGTCCCCAGCAACCGGTTGGGTGTCAATCGATCTGCAAGCGCGGTGACCAACAACGCTCCGCGGTTGGGCCGGCGTCTACGCGGGCATTCAGCACGTGTTCTGACCGGCTGGCACGACAACGACAGATGGGGCCGCCGCCACGCCGGCGTGGCGAACGCGGAACGGCACTAGGGTTTCTCGCGGCGGCCAGAGGCGCGTATCGGTGCTGATTCGTATGGACCGCACCGTTTTTATTGCGTATCACGCCGCTCCAATGCCGCGCCGTGACTGAGCCAGTCCAGCACCGCCGCGGCGTCTTCGTCGGTATGCCCGCGCACCGCCTCGACCACCTGCTGCATGCCCACGTCAGGTAACGCGCGCCGGATCGCGACGCCGACCGCCAAGACGTCGATCACCAGCAGGTGCAACACGCGCGAGATCATCGACACCTGCGAGTCGCGGATCTCGATAGGGTCCGTTTCCAGCACGACGCTCGCACGCTTGGCCAACGGCGTGTTGCTCGACGTGATCGCAATGACTTGCGCGCCACCCTGCATCGCCACCTCCAGCACGCGCAGCAACTCCGGCGCCTTGCCGGACTTAGAGACGGCGACGATCACATCGCCCTTGCCCAGCAACGCGGCAGACGCGGCCTGCATGTACAGGTCGCCGTATGCAATGGTCGGGATGCCAAAGCGGAAAAACTTGTAGTGCGCATCCTGAGCGACGATGTTCGAATTGCCCAGGCCGTAGAATTCGATGCGCCGCGCGCTGTGCAGCATGTCGATCGCGCGCTCGATGTTGTCGAAGTTCATATGCTCGCGCAGCTGCAGGATCGCCGACACGGTGTTGTCGAGCACCTTCACGCCAAAGTCGGTCGCCGAGTCGCCCAGGTGGACCTGGCTGTGGCTAACCGAGTTCGTGCCAGTCAGGCCAGTGGCCAGCTTCAGCTTGAAGTCGGACAGTCCCTGGCAGCCAAGCGAGCGACAGAAGCGGATCACGGTCGGCTGGCTCACGTCGGCCTTGCGCGCGATGTCGATGATCGGATCGTTGACGATCGAGCGCGGGTGGTCCAACGCCAAGTCAGCCACGCGCCGCTCGGCCGGCGTGAGCACGTCGCGCATCTGCCGGATGCGCTCGAACACGGCTGATCCGCCGCCGGCACGATGCCCGAGTTGCTCGGCCAGGATCGCAGACACGCCGAGGAAGGCCGGATATTGCGCGGTGATCACGAAGGTCGGGATGTTCGCCAGGTACGCCTGGAAACGGCCCTTCGCCTCGAACCGTGCACGAAACGGCGAAGTCGAAAACAACTCGCCCAGATGTGGGATGACACCGCCGCCGATATAAATGCCACCCAGCGCGCCGAGTGTGACTGCGAGATTGCCGGCAAATGTGCCAAGCACTGCGCAGAAGCACTCCACTGCCTCCAGCGCGAGCGGCTCGGCCGCCTGCGCGCGCCGCACCACGTCAGCCGGCTCGAGTTGCGGGCCAAACCGTTTGTTCTCGCATGCGGCAAGCGCGCGGTAGATCAGTGCCAGCCCCGGTCCTGCGCAAACTCGCTCGAACGACACATGCGACCACTTCTTGCGCGCATAATGCAACACCCGATCCTCGCGCTCGTCCTGCGGCGAGAAGGTGGCATGTCCGCCCTCACTGCCCAGCGCGATCCAGCGGTCGTTTGCGGGAATCAAGCCTGACACGCCCAAACCCGTGCCCGGCCCGAGCAGCCCGATCACACTGTTGTGCCGGCGTACGCCGCCGCCAATCTGCGCGCGTTGTGCATCGGATAGACCCGGCAGCGCCATCGCCAACGCGGTGAAGTCGTTGACCACCAACAGCGTATCAAAGCCTAATGCGCGACGCGTGGCCTCGATCGAAAAACTCCAGTTGCGGTTGGTCATCTGCACCTGATCGCCATCGACGGGATTAGCGATCGCAATGGCCGCGTGGTTCACGCGACCGATCTTACTGTCCTTCAGGAACTTGCGGATCGCAGCGGCGATGCCCGGATAATCCGCGCAAGGGTATACACGAATATCGTCAATCTGCCCCGGTCCGAATTCCAGTGCGAAGCGCGCATTGGTGCCGCCTACGTCGGCAAGCAGCCGCGGGCCATCCGGATGTGGACTCTCACGCGCGAGCACTGCCTTAGGCGCACCAGTAGGCATCGACGTTGACTCCCGTATCGTTGGCCAGCTTGGAGATGGCGTTGTGTTGTGGATGCTCGATCGCGGCGCGCAGCACGTCCAGCTTGCGCTGCCCGGAGACCAACAGAAACAGCCGGCCGATTTGCCTGAGTGCCGACAGCGACAAGCTGACCCGCAGATGCGGCGCCTGCCGCGGCTGGACCAGTACATAGCGCTCGTGGGTCCGTGTAGCCAGATCCCACTGTGGCGCATCGGCGAAGATCGACGCCGTGTGGCCATCCTCGCCCATGCCGAGCACGGCCACGTCGGGCAGCGCGCGCGAGGCATCCGCGTTCAGTGCCGCGACGTGGGCGGCAGGCGCCTCGTCGACGTCTACCAGCGGCTGGAACACTGCCTCGCGCGCCGCGTGCTGCAGCAACGTGTCGCGCACGAGTCGCGCGTTGCTGTCGGCATGCATTGGCGGGACCCAACGATCGTCGACCAGGGTGACCTCGATGCGCGTCCAGTCGAGCGCGCGCCGCGACAAAGCGTGCAAGAACGGCCGTGGGCTCGTGCCGCCCGACACCGCGAGCGTGGCACGAGCCGCGCCGATACGCGCGGCCAGCGACGACTGCAACGCATCGCCGACCGCCTGCGACAGCGCGTCCTGCTGGGCGCGCGCATCGTCAAAAGCGTGAAGCTCGATCACTTCTCCTCCGTACTCCCTTCGACCGCCCACCGACATTGCGGGCGGGCCGGTCCCTGTGATTCAAACAAGCGTGGCGTGCCTGCTAGTTCTCTTCTTCGAGCCAGTATGTACCATGCTGGGCGAGCATCGCGCTCGCTGCAGCCGGTCCCCACGTCCCCGCCGCATACGGCTTGGGCGACGTGCCGGGACGAGCCCATTCTTCCAAGATCGGCTCGACCCACTTCCATGCCGCCTCCTGCTCGTCCCGATGCACGAACAACGCCAGCCGGCCGTTGATCACGTCCAACAACAGGCGCTGGTAGGCTTCCATGCGATCTTCCTTGAAGAACTGGTCGAACGCCAGATCCAAATGCACGCTTTGCAAATTCATCCCCTCACCGGGCTGCTTGGCCTGGCAATATAACCGGATCGATTCGTTGGGTTGCAGCCGGATCACCAGACGATTGGCGCCATTGCGCAGCGCCGTTGGACCGAGCGCCGAGTGCGGGACTGCGCGGAAGTTGACGACGATTTCCGCAACGCGCTCGGCAAGCCGCTTGCCGGTGCGCAGGAAAAACGGCACGCCGGCCCAGCGCCAGTTCTCGATTTCGACCTTCAACGCGACGAAGGTCTCGGTCGTGCTTGATGCGCTCACGCCATGCTCGGTCACATAAGCCGGCACCGCGGCACCCTTGACCACGCCCGCCTGATACTGGCCGCGTACCGCAACGCGACTGATGTCGCGGGGCTCGACGGGCTTGAGCGCGCGCAGCACGCGCAGTTTTTCATCGCGCACCGCGTCGGCCCCCATCGAGTGAGGCGGCTCCATCGCCACGATCGACAGCAGCTGCAACAGGTGGTTCTGCACCATGTCGCGCAACGCGCCGGTATTGTCGTAGAAGTCGCCCCGTCCCTCGACGCCCAATTCTTCGGCGATTGTGATTTGGATGCTCTCGACCCACTCTCGGCGCCACAGCGGCTCGAACAGTGCGTTGCCGAAACGCAGCGCGAGCAGGTTCTGAACAGGCTCCTTGCCCAGGTAGTGATCGATCCGGTAGATCTGGCCTTCCGCGAAGATCTCGCCGACCGCGTCATTGATCGCGTTGGACGACTCCAGGTCATAGCCAAGCGGCTTCTCCAGCACGATGCGCGCGCCATCGCTCAAGCCCACAGTCGCCAGTGCACGGCAGATCGACACGAATAGCGACGGCCCGGTAGCCAAGTAGAACACCCGAATGCCAGGCAGCGGCGAAATCGCATCGCGTAGCAACGCATAATCCTCCGGCTGTCCGAGATCGATCTGCACGAATAGTATTCGCTCGAGAAAGCTGTTCCACGAAGCATCGTCGCCGGCCGGCTTCACGTGCTGGCGCACATGCGTGTGCATCCATTGCACGTACGCGTTGCGGTCGCCGATGCCACGCGCGACCGCAACGATTCTGCCTGCCGCAAGCAGCATGCCGCCGCGGTGCGCCTGGTACAACGCCGGCAAGATCTTGCGCATCGACAAATCGCCGGTGCCGCCGAAAAGGACGAACGTAAAGCCTGGATCAACTTGCATTGTGTGTTGACGGTGACGTTGGAAATTTGGCTCGGGTAGGCCGTCGCGCCAGGCGCGCAATCGGCCGTAGCCCGATAAAAATATTTTCGACGATAAATTGTAGTTTAGCTACAATTTCGAGCAAACGGTACATTTAGTTCAACGAAAACTTCGTTATATCAATCCGTTGCCGTGCGATCTGGCGGTCAGACAGGAGCAAGCGAATGGTCACTCGACACCGTTTGTCACGAAGCGTAGCAGTCGCCGCGCAGGCACACCGTCATGTTAAAGGACATTGTGCGCACACAATTCACCTTCCTATTTGACGAACTGCTGTCCAACCTCGATGCGAAGTTGCACATCGAGAAGCGCTCGGAGATCAAGCTGATGCACCGGTGTGATGCACCAGCGCCTGGGCACGACGATCGTCTGCTGGTCTTCTCGCCGGTCAACGGCAAGCGGGTGGTGTCCCGCGTGCATCCGGCCTCCGATCCGCGGCCGCAGCAGTCCATGTCGCTACTGTTCAACCTCTCCAAGGCGGTGTTGTTCGACTCAAAGACCGAGCAGCGCATTGCATGACGGCTGGCGCACGACCATTGTTTTGTCATCCCACACAAATAAGCATCACCTGCCCGCATTGCTGCGCCGCGCGGCGCCCGGTGATGCGTCAGCTGCATTGCTGTTATCCCGATCGGCATGATTGTCGGCAAGATCAGACACCGCGCGTGAGCACCGCATCGTGGAACGTATAATAAGCCGCTTCGCTACACGCCTGACTCCACACGACGATGACCGGTGAATTCGACCATCGCAACCTTGCGATGCTCCTACTCCAGGCCCGCGAAAGCGTCATGAGCATGTTCCGCCCGATGCTCAAGCAATTCTCGCTGACCGAGCAACAGTGGCGAATCATACGCGCGCTGAACGACCATCCGCGTCAGGAAATGGAAGCTGGACAGCTCGCGAAAATTTGCTGCATTCTCAGTCCGAGCCTGACCGGGGTGCTTGAACGGATGGATCGGGACGGACTGATCCGTCGTTCGCGCGTCGCGTCCGACCAGCGCAAAGTGATCGTGAGCCTAACGCCGCAAAGCCAGGCCCTCGTCAAGCGGATTAGCCCGCTGGTTGACGAACAATACCGGTCATTGGAGAACAAGATCGGCGTGCAGACACTCGCCGAGGCCTACCGCCTGCTGGACACGTTGATCGAGACGCTGCCCGGCGATGCCCCCCCTGACAGTGGTGGCGATGCGTCGCGTTGGGCCAAGCGCCCGATGAGCGATACAGCTGACTAAAACCCGCCTGGCCGCGCTGTCGCCGGCCCCTTTCGCCGCTGCGCCCCTGTGCTCTGCGCTCCCGCTGCCGCGCCGCTGGTCGGCACGCGACCGCTAGCCGGCACTCAACCCATCGCCGGTAACCGGTGCGAGCGGGCCACAAGCTGATATCCGACATAGGTCAACACGCCGCAGACGCCGATCACGATCCCCATGGCGCGTGGCGAGCCATCCTGCAACGCACCGACCGCTAGGCTCGACAACGCGCCGAGCGCCAGTTGCATCGCGCCGAACACCGCCGCCGCTGCACCGGCGCTGCGTGGATAACGGTGCATCAGATCAGTTGTGCAGTTCGCGCCTAGCACACCGACCACGCTAACCACAAAAAATAGCGTCGCGACGATCGAGCGCAGGCCGCCCCAGCCGGTGGTGCAGGCCATGAACACTCCGAGCGAGGCGAGCAAGCACACCAGCGACGAGGCCGAGATCATGCGCAGCGCGCCGAGTGCGCCGACCAGCCGTACATTGAGGACATTTCCCGCCATGATGCCGACGATGTTCAGCGCAAAAAACAACCCATAGGCCTGCGCCGACACATGGAAGTAATCGATGTAGACGAACGGCGTGGCCGTAATGTACGCGAACATGCCGGCGAACGCCATGCCACCGCAGAGCATGTGGCCCCATGCCACCGGGTCGGTCAGCAAACGCCCGTACACGGCGAATGACGCGCTGAGCGCGTTCTCATGCCGCTTGTGCGACGGCCACGTTTCCGGAATCTTGCGCACCGCCGTGATGGCGCAGGCTGCGCCGAACAGCGCCAGCGACACAAACACCGCGCGCCAGCCGCCGAGCAGTAGCAACTGCCCGCCCACCAGCGGCGCGAGCAACGGCCCGATTGACGTAACGATGGCCAGCATCGACAGCACGCGGGCCGCATCGGTGGGGCCATGCGCATCTCGCGCAATCGCGCGCGCGAGCACCGACGCAGCGCCGGCGCCCAGCGCCTGCAGGAAGCGTACTGCGATCAGCCAGCCGATCGACGGCGCTAGCGCACAGGCAATGCTGGCCAGTCCATACAGCACGATACCGCCGATCAAGATCGGGCGCCTACCATAGGCGTCGGACAATGGGCCATACAGTAGCATGCCAATCGAGAAGCCGAACATGAAGCTGGTCAGCGTCACTTGTGCGGCCGACGCACTGATGTCGAACGCCACTGCCAGCGACGGCAGGCTCGGCAAGTACATGTCGATCGAGATCGGGCCACACGCGGCGAGCCCGCCAAGCAAGAGAATCAAGCGCCAATCGGGCCAGCGGCGAGCAGTCGGGGGATCGGGCATGGAGAGACTGCGGGAGGCCGCGCACACGGCCTTTCATCAATTAAGGACCTCATTGTACGCGACGGCGCCGCGCGCGCCGCTCCGGTACAATGCACGGATGTCATTGCTGCAACGCGGGATGGATCCGATGTCCAAGAGCCAACTTCTTTTCGAACGGGCCCAACGCATGATTCCGGGCGGCGTCAACTCGCCGGTGCGCGCTTTCCGCTCGGTCGGCGGCACGCCGCGCTTTATCGCACGCGCGCACGGCCCCTATTTATGGGACGCAGACGGGCAACGCTACATCGACTACATCGGTTCGTGGGGCCCGATGATCCTTGGACATCTGAATCCAGGCGTACTGGCCGCGGTACAGCGCGCGCTCGCCTCGGGCTTCTCATTCGGCGCGCCGACTGAGGCGGAGGTCGAAATCGCCGAGGAGATCTGCCGCCTAATGCCATCAATCGAGCAGATCCGCATGGTCTCGAGCGGCACCGAGGCCACGATGAGCGCGTTGCGACTCGCCCGCGGGTTTACCGGGCGCAGCCGCATTGTCAAGTTCGAAGGTTGCTATCACGGCCATGCCGACAGCCTGCTCGTGAAGGCCGGGTCCGGACTGCTGACGTTTGGCAACCCCACCTCGGCCGGTGTGCCGCCCGACATCGCGCATCACACCACCGTGCTTGAGTACAACAACGTTGAACAGTTGAACGAAGCATTCAGCGCATTCGGCACGCAGATCGCAGCGGTCATTGTCGAGCCGGTCGCGGGCAACATGAATCTCGTGCGGGCGTCGGCCGAATTCCTCGCCGCGTTGCGCAAGCAGTGCACCGAGTACGGCAGCGTGCTGATCTTTGACGAGGTCATGTGCGGTTTTCGCGTCGCGCTCGGCGGTGCGCAGCAGCTGTTCAATATCGTGCCGGACCTGACCTGCCTGGGCAAGGTGATCGGCGGCGGGATGCCGATTGCTGCGTTCGGTGGCCGGCGCGACATCATGGCGCACCTGGCGCCGCTGGGCGGCGTCTACCAGGCCGGCACCCTGTCAGGCAACCCACTTGCGGTCGCCGCCGGCCTTGAAACGCTGCGCCAGATTCAGGCGCCCGGCTTTTATGACCGCCTGTCCCAGCAAAGCGCGCGGCTCGCCGGTGGGCTGCAGGCCGCCGCGCGCGACGCAGGCGTGCCGTTCAGCGCGGACTCGCTGGGCGGCATGTTCGGCCTGTATTTCGCCTCGCAAGTGCCGCACAGCTTTGCCGAGGTGATGCGTTGCGACGTGCCCCGCTTCAACGCGTTCTTCCACGCAATGCTCGATGCCGGCGTGCATTTCGCCCCATCGGCGTACGAGGCTGGCTTCGTGTCGATCACGCACGACGACGCAGTCATCGACGAAACGCTGTCAATCGCCCGCACCGTATTCGCTGCGCTGCAACGCTGAGCACCGGCCCCTGCCATGTTCTCAGACTTTGATCGCCTGCAGATGCAACGCGCGCTCGTGCTCGCCGAGCGCGGTTTATACACGACGTCGCCGAACCCGCGCGTGGGATGCGTGCTCGTCAAGGACGGTGAAGTCATTGGCGAAGGCTTCACGCAGCCGGCCGGACAGGACCACGCGGAAATCCGCGCGCTGAAAGACGCCCGCTCGCGCGGCTACACTCCCGCCGGCGCCACTGCCTATGTGACGCTAGAGCCTTGCAGCCATTTCGGTCGCACGCCACCTTGCGCGAACACGCTGGTCGAAGCCGGCATGGCGCGGATAATCGTCGCGATGGAGGATCCGAACCCGCAGGTCAGCGGCCGTGGCCTGGCCATCCTGCGCGATGCGGGCGTAGACGTGCGCTGCGGACTGCTTGCGCACGAGGCGCAAGAGTTAAACATCGGCTTCGTGTCACGCATGACGCGTGGCGTTCCGTGGGTGCGACTCAAGATCGCCGCGACGTTAGACGGTCGCACCGCGTTGCCGAACGGTCAAAGCCAGTGGATCACGTCGAACGCCGCGCGCACGGACGGACACACATGGCGCGCCCGCGCGTGCGCGACCCTCACTGGCATCGGCACGGTACGCGAAGACGATCCGCAGATGACCGTGCGCGCGGTGCCCACGCCTCGCCAACCGCTGCGCGTGCTGGTGGACAGCCGTCTGGACGTGCCACTGAATGCAAGGATTTTAGCCGGCGCGCCACCGCTGGTCATCTGCGCGCGCGACGACGGAGAATTCGCCCCGCGTGCGCATGCGTTGCGCGCGGCCGGCGCCGAAGTGATTGCGTTGCCGAACCGGTCCGGCAAGGTTGACCTGCCGGCTGCGCTACGGCTGCTCGCTGCACGTGGCGTCAACGAATTGCATGTCGAGGCGGGCTACAAGCTCAACGGCTCATTGTTGCGCGAAGGCTGCGTCGACGAGCTGCTGCTTTACATCGCTCCGGCCCTGCTCGGCAACGCGACCGGCATGTTCAACCTCGAGCCGCCGCCGGCGCTCGATCGGCGGGTGCGGCTCCGATATCATTCGATCGAGCGGATCGGCGACGATCTACGGGTCCTCGCCAGGCTTGTGTCGGCCGAATCTGACAACGCACCGCAAACGGGCGATCCGCGCTCACAATGAAGGGATTCTCTCGTATGTTCACAGGCATCGTCGCGGCGATCGGCCGCATTGAATCGGTCACCCCGCTGGGCACGTCCATCGAGGACGGCGTGCGCCTGTCGATCGCCGCCGGCACGCTCGATCTGTCCGATGTCGGGTTGGGCGACAGCATCGCAGTGCAAGGCGCATGCTTGACGGTCGTGGACAAGACATCGACGCAGTTCGAAGTCGATGTGTCACGGGAAACGCTGAACTGCACCGCCGGGCTCGCACAACCCGGCGAAGTGAACCTCGAAAAAGCGCTGCATGCGCATGAACGCCTGGGCGGCCACCTGGTCAGCGGACATGTCGATGGGCTTGGCCAGGTCAGCCGCTTCGATCCGGTAGGCGAATCGCACGAATTGTGCATCGTCGCGCCATCGTCGCTTGCGAAGTACTTTGCGCACAAGGGGTCGGTCACGGTCAATGGTGTCAGCCTAACAGTCAATGCCGTGCAAGACCTGGACGATGGGTGCAAATTCTCGATCAACGTGATCCCGCACACGATACAAATGACCACGCTGCGATACCTGCGCGTTGGCGACGCGGTCAATCTCGAAGTCGATATGATTGCGCGCTATGTGGAGCGGATGCTCAGTGCGTCTCAGGACGGCTATAAATCATTGAAGTAATCCAATTTTTCAAGAGTTTATTGTTTGCCGGCGTCGCGCCTAAACCGGCTGTGGGAGGGAATCGAACCGCTCAATGGCCCCGCGGCGCACTTCTCAAAAGCAGTATTGACGATCATCGCGACGACGGCAAATGCGCAATCTAAGTCGCCGCTCTGCTGCACGCGCCGAAACGCCGGTTTAAAGTCACTTGCCGCCATAGCGACGGTGGTTAGAATCACCGGCCTGCTCAATAGTATCGCTAATTTACCAGGTCGGACCACGGCTTAACGACCAAATCACTTTGCCAGGCACGCGAGAAGGGGCAAAATTCGCCGTCACGATGCAAAATCCGAGCTTGATTTTGATGATAGACGACGCGCCCCTCGATCATAAGAGGATCCGGGCACTTTCTGCGTATCCGCAAGACCTTCCATGCTTCTCAGAACACTTAATTATGTATTTTACATAAATATGTGTTACGATGACTATAACTCAATGGAGGTACCATGGCTGAAACCGTTAACTTCACGGGCGCGGTTGACCGCGACCTGCTCAAGCGCGCTAAAGTTCTTGCGGCGAAATCGGACACGTCCGTCAATGCGCTTTTTAACACCGAACTTCGCTATCTAGTGGAGACGTTCGAAGCGGCCGAAGCCCGCGGCAACCAAAATTTCCGCACCTTGCTCGACTTCTCGCTCGGTCGCATTGACGACCGCCAGGCGATGCAAGCACTCGGTATCGAGAGCGACGAGGATTTGTTTCTGCTGATGGCTCAGGCACATCTGCCAATGCCGCGCCTGCCGGAGGCGAGTACGCGCCGCATGGTGGATGACCTCAACGCCTTGCTCAGTTAGTCCATGGCGAGCAACACGACCGTCACCCTGCTTCCTGATGCCGGCCCCCTGATTACGCTCGCCTATGCCGATGCACTCCATTTGCTTCTGAAGCCAGGCTGGTTGGTCGCACTGGTCGATATGATGCAGCATGAGGTCACGCGCAGCGAGACGCCGACCAGCACACGGATTGTTACATGGGCGCGCAATAACAGCATCCCGGTTCTCGAGACGAACCTCTATCACCGATATATGCAAGCGAATATGGCTTCGCCTGTCCGAAAAGCCAATCTCGGAGAACTTGCCATACAGGAAGCAATGAGTGGTTTCGGCCTTGCTGCCGAACAAACCGGCATCTTTCTGTTTGAAGATCACAAGATCGCGCGCGCCAGTTTCCTGCTACCGGATAACTGCCGCAAAGTCTCTACTCGCGCATTCCTGCTGTTTCTTGAGCAACAAAATTTGATTGACTCGGCTGTCGAGGTCGAGCGTCGCGCGGTTCTCGCGGGGAGGCAATTCTCCCAAATTCGGTTTCCGCCAGAATGACCAGCGACCAAAGAAACACGCGAAACATCTACCAGGCGTCCCACCACCCGGTGACGCGATCAACCGTCGCGAAGCGCTGCGCTCCCCATACCGACACACAAGCGGCCTAGAACCCGCACGGAACCGGCATAGAAATCGGCTCTTGACGCGGTGCTGACGTAAAATAGTGGTTTTCCTATCGCGCCACCATCGTCCACCATGACACTCGCTTCCACGCAAGAGATCATTGCCGAACTCAAGGCCGGCAGAATGGTCATCCTCGTCGACGAAGAAGATCGCGAGAACGAGGGCGACTTGGTGCTAGCCGCTGATTTCGTCACACCGGAAGCGATCAACTTCATGGCTCGCTATGGCCGCGGGCTGATCTGCCTGACGCTGACGCAGGAGCGCTGCCGCACATTGAATCTGCCGCTGATGACGCAGCGCAACGGCACGCAATACGGCACGGCGTTCACGGTCAGCATCGAGGCCGCGCAAGGCGTGACCACCGGCATCTCCGCTGCCGACCGTGCACGCACCATCCAGGCGGCCGTCGCACGCGACGCTCGAGCCGAGGATATCGTGCAACCTGGACACGTGTTTCCAATCATGGCGCAGCCCGGTGGCGTGCTGGTGCGCGCCGGCCATACCGAGGCCGGTTGTGACCTGACGGCGCTGGCCGGGCTTACGCCGGCATCGGTGATCTGCGAGGTGATCAAGGACGATGGCACGATGGCCCGCTTGCCCGACCTCGTCGAGTTCGCCGCGCAGCACGGTTTGAAGGTCGGCACGATCGCGGACTTGATCCAGTACCGCAGTCGCACCGAATCGATCATCGAACGCGTGGCGCAGCGCACGATGCATACCGTGCATGGACCGTTTAATGCGGTACTGTTTCACGACAAGCCGAGCGGCGCACCGCACCTGGCGCTGGTACGCGGGCAACCCTCACCTGAGGTCGAGACCCTGGTACGGGTACACGAGCCGCTGTCGATCCTCGACTTGATCGAAACGGGTGTCAGTACACACTCCTGGACATTGGATGCAGCGCTGCGCGAGATTGCCCAGCGGGAAACCGGCGTCGTGGTGTTGCTGAACGTGCACGAGTCCGGCGAGCGGCTGCTGGACGTATTTGAGGCATTCGAGCGGCAGGACAAGGCAGCCGCACTCAAGCGCCGTCCGGTCGATTTCAAGACGTACGGCGTCGGCGCGCAGATCCTGCATGATTTGCATGTCGGCAAAATGCGGGTCTTGTCGAATCCGCGCAGGATGGGCAGCATGTCGGGGTACGGCCTCGAGGTCACCGGTTTTGAACTCATGCCGGCAGCAGCAAACGGATTCGCGGGCAGCGGCCCGCGTTCGCACGAATAGGGCGACGCGCGCGTTATCTGCCTATTTTGGATCATGGCCCGGCGGCGGCGTCCCGCCTCGCCCAACACATCAACGGAACACTCATGGAAATCGGACAATATCAACCGAATCACGATGGTGACGGATTGCGTATCGGCATCGTCCAATCCCGCTTCAACGAGCCGGTCTGCAACGGGCTAGTCGACGCCTGTGTCGAGGAACTCGAGCGCCTTGGCATCGCGGGCGAAGACGTGCTGCTCGTCACGGTGCCCGGCGCACTGGAGATTCCGCTCGCGCTGCAAAAGCTCGCTGAAAGCGGCCAGTTCGACGCGCTGATCGCGCTCGGCGCGGTGATTCGCGGCGAGACCTATCATTTCGAATTGGTGTCCAACGAGAGCGGCGCGGGCATCAGCCGGATTGCGCTGGACTTTGGCGTGCCGATCGCCAACGCGGTGTTGACCACCGAAAACGACGAGCAGGCGATCGCGAGAATGACCGAGAAAGGCCGCGATGCGGCACGCGTTGCGGTGGAAATGGCAAACCTATCGTCCGCGCTCGACCAACTCGATCAAGATGACGACGAGGACGAAGAAGACGAAGCGGCAGACGAGGATCGGGCATGACAACGAGAAGTGCTCGCCGTCGCTCGCGCGAGTTGGCCACACAAGGGTTGTATCAGTGGCTGCTGTCGGGTGCAGCGCCAGGCGAGATCGACGCGGCCATGCGTGAGCAGCCCGGCTTCGACAAAGCGGACCGCGACCATTTTGATGCGCTGCTGCATGGCGTGATCAAGCAGTCGGCGACGCTGACTGAAGCGCTCATGCCATTTCTGGATCGCCCGATTGACCAATTGTCGCCAGTCGAACGGGCGGTGCTACTGATCGCGGCATACGAATTCCAGCATCATGTCGAGATCCCGTACCGGGTTGTGATCAACGAGGCCGTCGAGTTGGCTAAGACATTTGGCGGTGCCGACGGCTACAAGTATGTGAACGGCGTCCTCGACAAGCTTGCGGTGACCATGCGCGCCGACGAAGTCAAGACGCGCGGTTGAATGCGTGCTGCCGCATCCGCTAGGAATTCTGCATGATCGACACTGATTCGATGCCCAACCCGCTCAGCACCGCCCGGGCCGGTCGGCTCGCTTCACGCATCGACCAGATCGCGCCATTTCATGTGATGGAATTCGTCAAGCAAGCCACCCGCCTCGAGCAGGCAGGCCATGACGTGATCCACATGAGCATCGGCGAGCCCGATTTCACGGCGCCACCGGCCGTCGTCGAAGCGGCGGCTTCGGCCCTGCGCCGAGGCCTCACGCAGTACACGCCGGCGCTGGGTATCACGCCGTTGCGCGAAGCCATTGCAATGCATTACCGGCGTATATATGGCATCGATGTCGAGCCGGCCCGCATCATCGTGACGGCCGGTGCCTCTGCGGCGTTGTTGCTCGCTTGCGCAGCGCTCGTGGATCGCGACGACGAGGTGCTGATGACGGATCCGACCTATCCGTGCAACCGTCACTTCGTCACCGCCTTCGAGGGCCGGGCGGTTCTAGTGCCGAGCGACGCGGCGCAACGCTTCCAGTTGAGCGCGGCGCACGTACAGCAACATTGGGGCGCAAACACACGCGGCGTGCTACTCGCGTCGCCGTCGAACCCCACCGGCACATCGATCGACGCGGGCGAACTGCAACGCATTGTCGATACGGTCCGTGCCTACGACGGTTTCGCAATCATCGACGAAATCTATCAGGGATTGACCTATGATGCGCCGCCCGTCTCGGCACTGTCACTGCGCGGCGCACACGATCATGTCGTGACCGTAAACAGTTTTTCGAAGTACTTTAGCATGACGGGCTGGCGCCTGGGCTGGCTCGTGGTGCCGCCGCACTGGGTACCGGCCTTCGAGAAGCTCGCGCAGAACCTGTTCATCTGCGCGTCCGCGCTCGCGCAGCACGCGGCGCTCGCATGCTTCGAGCCCGCGTCACTTGAGATCTACGAGCAACGGCGGCTCGAGTTCAAGCGACGGCGCGACTTCCTGGTACCGGCGTTGCGCAAATTGGGTTTCGGCATACCGATCCTGCCGGATGGCGCGTTCTACGTCTATGCGAACTGCCGCGGCATCGCGCACCGGGCTGCGTCGGACAGCGCGGCGCTCGCATCCGTGATGCTTCAAGAAGCGAAGGTCAGCATGGTGCCGGGCCTGGACTTCGGCGTGCATGCGCCGCACGATTACCTGCGAATTTCATACGCGACGTCGTACGAGCGGCTGCAACAGGCTATCGCACGGTTGCACACCCTATTTGACGCGTCTTAAGCGAGCGCCGCCTCTTCCCCGCCGGCCGAGCGGCGCCTGCCACCGATCAAGCGCCGATGTCGGCCAACTGCTCGGTATGTTTTGACACGGTACTGGCGCCGGCGTCGTCCTGCGCATGCGTATCGGCGCCGGCAAGCGCTTTTTGTGTGACCACCGGGCGTTCAGTGCTCAGCTTGACTTGCACCCGTTGCGTCGATGCATTGGTCTGCGGCGGCGTCGATGCGAGCATTGGCGCCGGCGATTGCGGTGCGTTAACCGGCACCCTACGTCCGCGCGCGACATCCCGCAGCCGCGCGCGCTCGGCCAGCACCTTCGCGCCATAGCCACCGTCGTTCGGCGATGTCGAGCCGACGTAACGCCGCAAGCCACCTGCTACAGAGCCGCCACGGGCAATGCAGTCCTTGAGCACCAGGGCGCCGACCTTGATATTGGCCAGCGGCTGCAGCGCAGCGTTCTGTCCCCCGAAATAATCAAACTTGTCGGAATGAATGCTAGACATCACCTGCATCAGGCCCTTGGCGCCGACGCCACTTTCCGCATACGGGTTGAATCCCGATTCGATCGCCATCACCGCCAGCAATAGCAGCGGGTCGAGCCCAACCTCGCGGCCAGTGTTGAACGCCGCCTTAACCAACTGGCGGACCGGCTCCTGCGCGACGCGATAGCGCCGTGCAAGGTAAGCGGCAACCAGCGCTTGCTCATGCGTCGACACCAGCACGCGATCGTCTCGCGCATCGGAGGCAATACGCTCGGATGGGATGAGCCGGGCCAACGAGCCGACCGACGGTAGTGCGCGCGGATCGAGCCCATTGAGCGTGACCGGATCCAGGCCAGCCCCACCGGGCAGGTCGTCATATCCCAGCTCGAACGTCGCCGCGAGGAACCTTTTGCCGCTGGGCGTAGCGGATAAGGGCGTTATCCTCAGCGGGGCGGCGTCGCCCTCCGTTCTGGCGTGCGGCGCGAACGGCGGCAACGGTTGGCCGGACAGCAATCGCGCCGGGCCATTATGCACCGCATCCACGATCAACGGCATCACCTTCGCGGCCAAGGTGCCGCGCAGCGCCGGCTGCCACCACAACGCCAGGCTCGTGAGCACCGCCAGCGCGCCGACGAGGCTCAACAGCGTGGAAGAAAGCCGCGTGCCGCGGCGTAGCAGTTCGCGTACCGTTTGCACGACATCGCTCTTCGGTCGCCAGCCTAACCAAGTATTCATACTTCACAAGCTCCCATGGTTCATGGCCGGTCGCGCCGTGCTTTGCAGCGACGACGACATCCGTGCGAACACGCAAGCGCAGTCGCAGCCGATGTGCACGACAGGCCAAGGCGTCGCCTACGTTGGTTAGCCGCGGGACGAGGCCGGGAAGAGATGGCGAGCGCCATCTACGAGGACGGGGGCGTCAGGATTCGTGACACACGCTGCGCGCGCGTCAATCAAGCCGCGCGGGCCACCCGCACTAAAAAGCCGGCGTATTGCGGCCGGCCGATGTCAGTTTGCGCCGCCCTTAGCGGGAAGGGTCAGCGTGACGCGAAGCGCCAAACAGGATGGCGGACCACAAGGCGGTCCCGCCACTGACGAGGTCGGATTCTAACAGGGTTTTATAGATCGTCAAAACTAAGGATTCGAAAAATCAATACCTTTAGTTATAAAGAAAACGGTCAATCAATGGGTCTAAAGCAAGCCGCGTGCCCTGGCCGACAGGTGGTCCAGTTTGCAACCAATGTGTCGCGCACGCGCACAAGCTAAAATGTACCCCTTGTGCCCGGCACGGCCGGCGACGTCCGTATAGTGTGATGAAATACAAAGACCTGCGTGATTTTGCGAGCCGCCTTGAAGCATTGGGAGAACTGCGAAGGGTGCGTGCTGCCATCTCGCCAGTGCTCGAAATGACCGAGCTATGCGACCGCGTGCTTAATGCGGGCGGCCCCGCGCTGCTGTTCGAGAACCCGACTGGGCATACAATGCCCGTGCTCGGCAACCTGTTTGGCACGCCACGTCGCGTCGCGCTCGGCATGGGCGTTGATGCCGATGGCGACGACGCGGCCCTAACGTCGCTGCGCGATATCGGTCACCTATTGTCGTCGCTGAAGGAGCCGGAGCCGCCGAAGGGCCTGAAGGATGCGACACGGCTGCTTTCGCTAGCCAAAGCCGTCTGGGACATGGCGCCCCGTACGGTCAGCGCACCACCTTGCCAGGAAATCGTGATCGAAGGTGACGATGTCGACCTGGCGCGGCTGCCAGTCCAAACCTGCTGGCCGCACGATGCGGCGCCGCTGATCACCTGGGGCCTCACCGTCACGCGAGGTCCGAACAAGCCGCGTCAAAACCTGGGCATCTATCGGCAACAAGTGATCGGGCGCAACAAGCTGATCATGCGCTGGCTCGCTCATCGCGGCGGCGCACTGGATTTTCGCGAATTTGCGCTGGCCCATCCTGGCCAGCCCTATCCGGTCGCCGTCGCGCTCGGCGCCGATCCGGCAACGATTCTCGGCGCCGTCACGCCGGTACCCGACACATTGTCCGAATATCAGTTCGCCGGGTTGCTGCGTGGCGGCAAAACCGAACTGGCCCGCTGCTTGACGCCCGGATTGGCGCATCTGCAGGTGCCAGCCCGCGCGGAAATCATCCTGGAGGGGTTCATCCAGCCCGATGCAGGCGAAGCGCAAGACATCTCGGCACAGCCGGGACCTATGTCGCCGCGCGCTCGCGTGGCCGGCCCGGCCGGCCGCTACGAACATGCGCTGGAGGGCCCCTATGGCGATCACACTGGCTATTACAACGAGCAAGAGTGGTTTCCAGTGTTCACCGTCGAACGCATCACGATGCGGCGCGACGCGATCTACCATTCGACGTACACGGGCAAACCACCGGACGAACCGGCCGTGCTCGGCGTCGCGCTGAACGAGGTATTTGTGCCGCTGCTGCAAAAGCAGTTTCCGGAGATCACCGACTTCTACCTGCCGCCGGAAGGATGCAGCTACCGGATGGCCATCGTGCAGATGAAGAAAAGCTACGCCGGCCACGCCAAGCGCGTGATGTTCGGCGTGTGGAGCTTCTTGCGGCAATTCATGTATACAAAGTTCATCGTCGTGGTGGACGACGACGTGAATGTGCGCGACTGGAAAGAGGTAATCTGGGCCCTGACGACACGCGTGGACCCGAGCCGCGACACGGTGCTGGTTGACAATACGCCGATCGACTATCTTGACTTTGCGTCGCCGGTGGCCGGGCTCGGCTCCAAGATGGGCATCGACGCAACGAACAAGTGGCCCGGCGAGACCTCCCGGGAATGGGGCCGGCCGATCGTGATGGACGCAGCCGTCAAGCGGCGCGTCGATGCACTATGGACGGAGATCGGCCTGGGATAGCAATGGCGCCAGCGGGCGTGTATGCGGCAACCTATCATCACCACGACGGCGCAGTCACCACGACGGCTCAGGCTTGCCGTCCGCTACCAGCGCCGATAATAACCGCCGTGCCAATGAGGATGCGGATACCACGGCCGGTAATAGCCACCGTAGCCACCCACAACGACCGCGGGCGGCGGTGTGTAGACCACCGGCGGCGGAGGCGCGTAGACTACCGAAGGTGGAAGCGGCGCATAGACGACTGGCGGCGGCGTATAGATCGGAGTGGCATATACCGGACCGGGAATCCCGATCCCCACGCCGATCGATATATGCGCTTGCGCGGCGCTCGCCCCTGCCAACAGGGTGACGGCGCCGACTAGGATCGGGATGATCTTTTTCACTACTCTCTCCTGAACACAATGCCGCCTATTACGGCACCACCCTTGCAATGTACCGAAAATGCGCGCGGACGGCCGGGCCCAATTGTTGCAAAATGCAATGGGGCGCTGGCGCGACAGGGACCGCATGATAGGGACCGCATTCGTCTTGCCGCAAGTCTCGCCGTCATCGAAGACCGGACGCGAGCGCCGGCCAGCACGTGAGGGGACAGTGCGGGACCGACACGCCGCGTTCGCTGCGCAACATTTGTTGGTCTGATATCGTGCGTCGGTAAAGATTATTTACAAAGTCACTAAACCGTGCCGGACTCGCACGTCACCGCGTGGCGGCGCCGCGTCGCATTCATTGTGTTATCACGGCAGCACAGCCCGGCTCCGTAACGGGACGACCGGCGTCAGTGGCAGTGGCAATGGTTTGACGCACCCGCATAGAGTATGGTCCGAGCGCGGTGGCGTGGGCCGGGTTTCCCCTAAGAAATTGGAAACTCGGAGAAAATCTGACAAAGAACAGACAATGCAAGCACCAGGATCACAGCGTCGACAAACGCCACAGGGCTGGGCCGACTACAAGCGCTATGGTAGCTGCTCAGCGCATTGACCATTACGCTGCGCCACTTCAGTAAGGTACCGCACCGTCAACCCACCTTCACATACGCGAACTCGCGACTCACGTTCGGCGGCACGTACAGACCGCTGATCCGCACGCGCGGTGTCAAGCGCATCCTTTGCTCCCACCACAAGCGGCGCTGAGCCGCATTGAGGAATCGCAGGTGTTTCCGATACGAAAAGAAGCTCATGGCGCAAATCTCCTGGTCAGGTATTTTTTGATTGAGTTGTGGCCGATAACGGACCGCGACGCTACTCACCTGCCGCCGCCCGCCACCTGCGGCACACGACTCGCCCCTTGACAAACGCCTTGCATCGCAATATTCAACGCGCAACCGACGACAGAGGACGCAACAAGTGCGTCGCTACGACGCTTGACACGAAGCAATACATAGTTGGTCTATCATGGACCCTGTCCTCTTTACCTAAGCATGAATCATGCCTTTTCCGCTTCATCCGAGCATTGGCTTCATCGGCGCCGGACGGCTCGCCCAAACCCTTGCAGCAGCGTGGCACCGACGCGGCTACCAGATTGCCGCGGTCACGAGCCGCTCAAAAGAATCGTCCAGGCAACTTGCCGAGCGGGCAGGACAGTGTCAAATCGTCTCAGATCTGCAACATGTTATCGAGGCTGCGACGCTGGTCTTCGTGACGGTGCCAGATGATGCGATCGGCGCGGTGGCCGCCCAGCTGTGCTATTCCCCTGAGCGGGCCGGCTCGTGCGCGCTCGTGCACTGTAGCGGCGCATCCAGTGTCGACTTACTCGAGCCGGCCAGAGCCCAGGGCGTCTTGACGGGCGGTTTCCATCCGCTATATCTGTTCACCGGACAGGCAACCGACGTGGACCGGCTGGCGGGCTGCTCCATCACAATCGAAGCTCCGGCGCCGCTGAACGCCGCGCTGCGTACGCTCGTCGGCGCCCTGGACTGCGTGCCACTGTCGATCCCGTCTGGTGCGCGAATACTCTATCACGGCGCGGCGAGCTACGCGGCAAGCTTCGCGGTGGCGTCGCTGTACGAAAACGTCACACTTTGGAAACATATTGGGTTGGACGAGGACGCCGCACTGGCCGCATTGCTGCCCATGCTCGAGCGCACCCTACAATCGGTGCGCGACAAAGGTCTGTCCGGCGCGATCGCTGGGCCCGTGTCGCGCGGCGACGTTTCAGTAATCCGCAGCCAGCTCGACACCTTGGCCGCATTGGGCGAAGATCACATGGCGCTCTATGCAATGCTCACGCGCAGAGTGGCCGCGCTGGCGCGCCGACGCTCGCCGGCGCCGAGCGGGCTCGACGCGATCGAAGCCACTGTCAAAGCAGCGCTGCAGCGTGGCACGGACGCACCGGCGCCCAACGATAGCGCGGCGCATCGATCCGGCCGCGTGCCACCGCGCCCTTGACACGTCGCGTCCGGTACCTTACAACTCGTCGGCTGCGCCACTCGAAGGGAAAACAAGATGTTCGGGGATATTGCCCGCTTTCTGCTCAATACGATTTTCACGTTGTTCGGTGCCGCGCTGCTACTGCGCGCGTGGTTGCATGTGGTCAGGCTCACGCCGTACAACCCGGTCTCGCAGGGCATCTTCCAGGCAACCAACTGGCTCGTGCTGCCGTTGCGCCGGGTCATTCCGGCCGCGCGTGGCATCGACTGGACGAGTCTGTTCGCCGCCTGGCTCACCGCGATCGTGTTCATCATCCTGATGGTGGCCGTCTCCGGTGGCGACCCGGCCTCGCTGTTGCCCGCTGGATTCGTCATCGCGCTGTTGACGATGATCAAGTGGGCGTTGAACCTGACGATCTGGCTAACGCTGATCATGGCGCTGCTCTCGTGGGTCAACCCGCGCTCCCCGGCGATGGCGATCCTGCTGCAATTGACCGCGCCGTTGCTGAACCCGCTGCGCCGCGTAGTGCCCACGCTCGGCGGCATCGACCTGTCGCCGTTGGTGCTGCTTGTGATCGTCGAGGTATTATTGATGATCGTCACACGCATCACCGTGTCGGTGACGATGTTCGGATTTTGAGCGTGATGGCGCCCGTATTCTGAAAACGAATCGGGCGTGTAGAAAATCTGTATGCAATTGTTCGTGCAGCCAGTGCAAGGCTCGCGCGTGTCGCCGTGCTCGCGCCGGTACCAGTTAAGTTCAGCCGCTTGTCGATCAGCTCTTGCAGGCCGTCGGCCTTGTAGCGCCCAATCTGCCGCCAAAACGTGCGCTCAACGCCCAACCGCCGCGCCGCTTCCGCTGCGTGAGCCGCTTGTCCTGCCGGTCGCTGTAGACTGCTTCGCATCTCATTTTCTGGGTTTCCTGTCACCAACGTGCCCGGCTGATAAGTGGAAGTGGCTCCATACCATAGCCATGAAAGCGGACACATGACGTGCTGGGGACTTGAATAATTCATGTGCTCACGACACCGCTACAACGCTTTGCTCCCCAAGCCGAAAGAAACACTGTAGAATGATGCGCTTCGCGGGCGTCGTATAATGGCTATTACCCCAGCTTCCCAAGCTGGAGACGTGGGTTCGATTCCCATCGCCCGCTCCAGTATGGTTCAACCCTTGCCACATAAGACTCTCGGGGTTCTCTAACAGTCGCCGTACTGACAACCTGCTACTCACACCTGAACTTGAATTTGGGCTCGGAGCGTTCCATCGTGCCGGTCAAAACACCCAGGTTGCTCCGAGACAAGAAGTTCGGCGTCTACTCTCCCACTACAAGATCCCCTGATTTGATCTTTTTCTACACACGCTTGGAATGCCGTTTCGGAATGGAAAAGGTCGCCAGGCACGCATCATCCATCCGTTCCATCAAAGCTTTGAACTCTTCTTTAAGTTCATCTGTAGGCTCTGCTACACTGATTCGAGACGCCTGACGGTATAGAGGGCCAGTGGTAATGAAGTCGCTGCGCGGTGGTTGCTGCTCGCGCACCGCCGCCACGTCGAGCAACTCGTGGACGGACGCAATGGGTAATCGTGCTCGACGAACACATGCTCGAGTGCTTTGCACGACACGAGCCGCATGACCTTATCCAGCGCGCCGCAAACCGATTGCAGCATGGTGAATGCCAGCGGGTTCATTCGTGCACCATCGACTTGTGCCTGCATGGATCAAGGTTGTCGGCCAGCGTTGCCACCCTAACCGCGCGCCAAAACGCCAGGCGCACGCATCACGCCCGCCGGTGTCACGGACAAATAGAATTGTCCGGTTGACGGGATAGCCAAACCAAGCCACAATCTCCGCTCTTCGTGGAAGTTGTACTTCCGCCGGAATGCCCGGGACCATGCGTTCATGCCGCATCGCCCACTCGAAGACACTGAAAGCCGTTCAATATACGAACGGCTTTTTGCTTATCAGCCGCATGCCGACCCGACAACGCACGTGCCGCGCTGGACGGCCTGCCGCAAACGCTGCACGATGACTCACGACCCTTCCGATCGCCACAACGACGCGGCCGCGCACAAGCGTGCCGAGAATGAAGCCCAGGAGAACAGCAGCCACGGCGCGACACCCGCCAACGCTGCCCCCCCGCCGCTGCGCCGCATCCGCAGCTTCGTGACTCGAGCGGGACGTTTATCCAACGCCCAGCGACGGGCGCTGGATGAACTGGGCCCGCGATTCAAGCTGCCCTATACCGGCGCGCCGCTCGACTGGGAGGCAACCTTTGGTCGCGATGCGCCGCGCGTGCTCGAGATCGGCTTTGGCATGGGCACGACAACCGCTGATATCGCCGTACAACGGCCAGGCGACGACTTTCTCGGCATCGAGGTTCACGAGCCGGGCGTAGGGGCACTGCTGAAGCTGATCGGGGAAAGGCAACTGGACAATATCCGCGTGATTCAGCACGACGCGGTCGAGGTCATCGAGCATATGTTGGCCGAGGACAGCGTGGATGGCGTACACATCTTCTTCCCCGACCCGTGGCATAAGGCGCGCCACCACAAGCGTCGGCTCATCCAGCCACCGTTCGTCAAGCTGCTTGCATCGCGGCTGCGCACCGGCGGCTACTTGCATCTGGCGACGGACTGGCAGAACTATGCGGAGCAGATGCTCGACGTACTGCGCGCGGAATCGGCTCTCGCCAATGCGTCGGACGAGGCGAGCGGCTATGCACCGCGCCCCGATTATCGTCCGATGACAAAATTCGAGCGCCGCGGGCTTCGACTTGGCCACGGCGTATGGGATCTGCTGTTCACGAAGCGTTGAACACCTCGGGTCAGTGGTTGAACGTGACACCCGCCAGATAGCTAGCGACCAGCACCAGCAGTCCAAAGCCAATCCGGTACCACGCAAACACAGTGAAATCATGTGTCGCGATGTAGCGCAACAGCCAGCGCACGCACGCGAATGCGCTGACGAACGCAGTCACGAAACCGACCGTGAACGGGCCAATATCCGATACGCTCAGTGCGTCACGCGCCTTGACCAGTTCATACACGGTGGCGCCGAAAATCAACGGGATGGCGAGGAAAAACGAGAACTCAGTCGCAACACGTCGCTCTAGGCCGGTGAGGAGTCCTCCCACGATCGTCGCCCCCGAGCGTGACGTGCCGGGGATCAGTGCGAAGCATTGCGCGAGCCCGACTTTCAGAGCATCGACAACGGTCAGTTCATCGATCGACTGCACACGGGCAACATACACGGCGCCGCCATCGCGACGGCGATGCGCCGCCTCCACCCACAGCAGGATGATGCCGCCGACGATCAGCGCAATCGCCACCGGCACCGGCGAAAACAGCAGCGCCTTGATAGGCTTCTCGAACAGCAGTCCCATCACGACTGCGGGAAGACAGGCAACGATCACATTGAGCGCGAAACGCCGGGCTGGCGGCTCGGTGGCCAGGCCCCGCACCACTTGGCCAATACGCTCGCGATATTCCCAGCATACCGCAAGGATGGCGCCGAACTGGATCGCAACATCGAAGACCTTGCTGCCGTCGCCAGTAAAATCAATCAATTCACCGACAAGGATCAAATGTCCTGTACTGGATACAGGAAGGAATTCCGTCAAGCCTTCCACCAGGCCAAGCACCAGCGCCTTGAGCAACAGCAGCAGATCCATCCCATCGTCCTTTGAAGAAACAACCTGAGCCGGGGCGGCAGCGCGCGACGCCGCTACTTCTCGACGATCTGCACGCGTATGCCATCTGAAAGAATTGTAATTGTACCGGGTTCATATTGCTGTCCGGCAAATCGCAATTGTTCAGACTTGAACGTGTGGACTGGGTAGTCAGCCAGCAACTGAGCCACGGCAATCGATGCGGCAGCATGGATCTGTTGCGCGTACGGCGCCGCGTCGCCGCCGACGTCGACCCGCTCAATACTCGGGTTGCGCAGCACGACCGAGCGGCTAGGCGCATCGTACGCCAGTTCGCTGGACAAGCTCACGACACTGTCCACTGGACGCCCTAGCAACGGACTGGCCAAGTGCGCGTCGACCGTAACCACGACGCGGTTGACATCTGCGCGCAACGCGACAACAGGATTGGCCAGCGCCAGGTCCAGCAATGGGCCAACGCTGCGCTGATACGGAAACTTGCGTTCGATCGCACGCTGCACCTGCCGCTGCGAGAACGTGTAATGATCCGGCACGAACGGGAAAATTCCGGCGTGCGCGACACCGGGCGCCACGGCCATCGTCACCACCACGCCAAGCCCCGCGATCAACGACAGCGCGACCGCTGCCCGCACTAATGTGCGGACCACCGTTTCAATCATGCAATGCTCCTCTTTTGGCTCGCACGCAGCAGGCCGGCGAAACAGGCCGTCACGGCCACCATACCAACCTCCGAACAGGTGCCGCTGCACGAAGACGGGTAGCACGCCGGTCACCGTCCACGTCACAGTGGCGGTCAGCGAGCAGACCGAGCCGCGCGAAAGGCTGCACACGCCGTGGCCACTGGTGCAGCCGCCGGCGTAGCGGCTACCGACGCCGACCCGGAAGCCGGCGGCCAGGACCTCGCCCCCGCCCGATTCGATATCAACGACCACCGGCTTGCCGAACAGGGTCGCGATGACCGGTGCGCCGGCCAACCCCGCCAGGAACATGAACCGCCAGCCCACGTCATTGCGCGGCAGGCTCAGCAACCCGCCCAAGATGCCACTAATTCTGACAATGCGGCCGTCGGACACCACCCGCACGGCATCCGCGGCGCCGATGAGCAATCCGCCAGCGAGCAACCCCTCGGCGTGAAATTGGCGATGTCAATCAGCCTGTCGGCTCCTGGCTGGCATGGGCGCAAAACTGCTCATACAACACCGCCATGATCGCGAGTGCACTCGGACTCGGGCTCGGGCTCGCCACCGAATAGACAATGTTTTTGCCTTCGCGGCGGGTCGCCACCAGCTCATTGTCCCGCAGCACGCCCAGCTGCTGCGAAAGTGTCGGCTACCGGATGCCCAACTCCGCTTGCAGCGCGCCGCCCCCCTTGCGGCAACCAGCACGTCAGCCTATACCGTTGACACGCGTTTTGCACACGCCGCCGAACGCCCCGCTACGACTCTAACACCGCATTCACCGACATGCCGGCGCAACACCTTCATTACGTCGAGGGGACGGTCAGTTGCTCGAGCTGCGTCAGCCAATGCAGCGCATGGGCGCGGGAGCGTCCGCACATTTCCTCAGACGCCTGCAGGCCGCTGCAGCACCGCGGCCTGTCAGGCGCACCAAAAATCCGGCAACGCATGTCCGCATCCAGTTGAACACACGCCACGCCCGCGGGCTTACCGCCCGGCATGCCGGGAATCGAACCGGAAATGGAAGGCGCGATGCAACAGGCACCGCAGTTGGGACGACAGTTCATGAGATCCGGCAATGGACGATCGGCGATGCCGCCGGCGCGCTGGAGCGGTACCGCACGCGCGGCCTACAGCACCAATTTGCCACAGAGACCGGCAAAACCAAGCCTGCGACGGGGGAAACGGCAACGCCATCAGAGGGTCGAGTATAATTACAACGCTTATCTTCGTCGATTCGAACCGTCAAGACACCATGAACATCGAGCAAGCACGCTTTAACATGATCGAACAGCAAATCCGCCCATGGGAGGTGCTGGACCAGGACGTGTTAAACCTGCTGGCGATCGTCAAGCGCGAGCATTTCGTACCTGCTGCTTATCGCAACATTGCGTTCGCCGATCTTGAGGTGCCGCTGCCGGCGGGCCAGCACATGCTGTTGCCGAAGATCGAGGCGCGAGTGCTGCAGGAACTGGCCGTGAAAAAGCACGAAGTGGTGCTGGAGATCGGTGCCGGCTCCGGCTACATGGCGGCGCTGCTCGCGCATCGCGCGCGCTCGGTGCTGACATTGGACATTGTCCCGGAGCTGGCGGAGTTGGCCCGGGCCAACCTGGCGGCAAACGGCGTGACCCATGCACAAGTCGAAACCGGCGACGGCTCACGCGGCTGGCCCACACAAGGGCCGTATGACGTCATCTGCGTATCGGGCGGGCTGCCGATGCTGCCGCAAGAAATGCTGGAGCAATTGAAGATCGGCGGCCGGCTCGCGGCATTCGTCGGCGTGGCACCGGTCATGCGCGCCCAGATCATCACCCGTGTCGATGACAAGCAATACCGGATCGCCGACATCTTCGAGACGTTCGTCACGCCCCTCACCAACGCGGTCGAGCCGCCTCAATTCAAGTTCTAAACAATGCAGAACCTCACTGCCTCCGATCTCGCCGCCTGGCTTGCCGACTCGTCTCGGGCCGCACCCGTGTTGCTCGACGTGCGCGAGCCCTGGGAGGTATCGACAGCCCGGCTCGACGGTATCGTGCATATCCCGATGAAGGACATTCCGGCGCGCAGCGAAGAACTCGATGACGACGCGCAGATTGTCTGCATCTGTCATCACGGCGCCCGCAGCGCGAGCGTGGGCATGTTCCTCGAGGCGCGCGGCTTCAAGCACATCTATAACCTGCAAGGCGGTATCGATGCGTGGTCGCGGCAAGTCGATCCGTCGGTGCCGACTTATTGAACTACCCTCGCATCGACAATCGTACGTGGTGGTCGGCCATGTCGGAGAAAAGGCCGATCAAGTCGAGCATCCTCAATCATCGTCCGGCGCGATGACAAATTGCAGGGGCTAGGCTATTTTGGAACGCCCCAACCGTTCACGGCGAAAAGGTACCGGCGTACGCGCGGATCGATGTCCACGACGGTATCGACTTCGCGCTGGGGAGGGCGAGTGATGATGTTCGCGGCCGCCTCCGTTGCATGATGACTTTGTCCGACAATTTTTTCATTTAGTGCACCTACATATCGGTCATACTGGTCCCTGAACGGTGCCCACTTTCCACCATCGGCCACGTCTTTTTCAAATGCCTCGACGTCTTTCTTCCATCTGTCGACCGCAGCGGAACCGCCGTTTGTCACACAAACCTTTTTATAAGCTGCACATAGAACAACGAAAAGAGGCAGTGTTGGGTCATTTTTTTCTTCCGCCCATTTTGCCGTGCGCACCAGCCCTGGGATAGCTGCCTGTACGTCTTCAACGTCCTTTAGTTCTTTCGGCGGCGTGCTAAGCAACTGACGGTATTGAAGATCCATCTGCTTGCGTAGTTCGGCGTATGAGAGGGGCAGGGGGTCAGATTTAGAGCGAGTTAGCCGGGGCAGGCGTTTTCGCAATGAGGCCATTGAATTCGAACGCTCCAATTTCTTCCATACGCCCGCAGTCCAATTCTGCATTCGCGTCGCATTAGTCTTGTCGCTGTTTGACAATGAATTCTTGCTGTCTTCTACTTCGGTAGCCGAATCATTGCTTCCCACCCGCCCAAGCTGCGCCGAAGTAGCAGAATGCGACGTCCATGTTACCGTTGAGCCCGCATTCTTAATCGATGACGAGGTGGCACGGGTGCTACGAAGCGCTGGTTTCACGTTAAAGCTCGATGCCGCTAGTCTGCCTCGCTTAATCTGTACCCCATCTTCGTTATTATCCTCATGTTTTAAGAGTACAGTATAATTGTTCATCCTTGGGGTTTCTGGTCTAGTAAGGCATAGTTGTCCTAGCATCGCCAGACCATTCAGCTTACCGCTAGCGGCGGGTGTGCTGGCATCGATGCTCGGTTTCTTCAGCTTACAATCTTTGCCGCTTTTTCTTGTTTTTTTGACGAAGGATAAAAAGGGGGTGAAACAACCGGTCATCTTTAAATCGGCTGTCATAAAGGCCTCCTTGGCACACCACGCCACCACGTTGTATAACTTCCGTCGAGCGTTGGAAGAAATCCGCATGCAGCGAACTGGCTTGCACTATCACACCATACTTCCACTACACGGAATTGGTGAGAGTAAGACGAATCCTTAACATAACGAGCGCAGCCAGCAGATATTGGGACGCGCACCTATTTCATATCCGCCATATTCGAGAGCATTTTTGCCAACGCTTTTTCAGTAATACTCATTCGCATGACCGGCATGCTGCGATAAGACTCCATTGCCCATCGCATGACAGCATAGCAACGTGAACGAGCACCATTACAATATCAACAATTAAGGATCATTAAGCGTCATTTTGACGAGGCGACAGGCTGCCTGCTTTGATGAACATTGCGTAGAACGCAAGTGCGTATCGGACCATCACCCGTCATTAAAATGTACAGCTGACGCTGCGCCAGCAAGGGAACACGCCGAGGATTTGAGTGCCCTGCCGGCCCGTGCCACCATGAAGTCTGGCTTACTAACCATCGATAAGGCGGATCTCGCGCCGATGGCTAGCGCATCGCTCGACGCGATGATACTGAACATCCGCAACATTCACGATGACAAGCCATCCGTGATAGCGAATTGAACGAGCAAAGCAGACTGAACGAGGTGCCCCTTTATCGGGAAGAACGGCCTGTTCGCGGCTTAACGGGCGGCAACAGCGCCTCCAGCGCATCGATCGTGCGACGGGTTGCGCCACGGTGACGGGCCGCGAACGCGGCCCCGGCGGCGCCCATCGTCACACGGCGCGCGCGATCGGTCAGCAATGTGCGCACGGCCTGCGCCAACGCGGCCGGATCCTGCACCCGCAGTGCAGCACCGGCCGCGATCGCGTCGGCGCTCGCCTGGGCAAAATTGAACGTATGTGGGCCGATCACGACCGGCACGCCGACGGCGCAGGCCTCGATCAGGTTCTGGCCACCGAGCGGCAGCAAGCTTCCGCCGATGAAGGCCACGTCCGCCGCCGCGTAATAAGCGCGCATCTCGCCCAGCGAATCGCCGAGCAGCACTTGTACGTCAGCCGGCAGCGGCGCGATAGCGGCCACCTCGTGTGAGCCGCTCGCCGCCGATGCACCGGCCCACTGCGAACGGCGCGCCAGCTTGAGTCCGGCGCGCTCGACCAGCGCCGCGACCTCGGCAAAGCGCTGCGGATGGCGAGGCACCAGCACCAGCAGCACATCGGCGACGCCGAGCCGGCGGTATGCGTCCAACACGAGCGCCTCCTCGCCGTCGCGCGTGCTGCCCGCCACCCACACCGGCCGCGAGCCGATCGCCGCATGCCAGGCGCGGCCGCGCTCAGCCAACTCCGCCGGGGCCGCCATATCGAACTTCAGGTTGCCGAGCACCGCGACATCACGGGCGCCAAGCGCGCTCAGGCGCTGCGCGTCGGCCGGGCTCTGCGCCAGCACGCGCGTAAAGCCGCCGAATACTTGCCGCACCGCCGCGCCAAAACGCGACGCGCGCCGGTATGAGCGCTCCGACATGCGCGCGTTGGTGAGCACCAGCGGCACGCCCGCATGGCGGCACTCGTCGATCAGCGTCGGCCACGCCTCGGTTTCCATCACGATGCCCAACGTGGGACGCCATGCGCGCAGAAACCGCCGTACCGGGCCGGGCATGTCATAGGGCAGATAGCAGCGCAACACGCGCGAGCCGAATAGCTGCTCGCCGGTCGCCCGTCCGCTCGGCGTCATGTGCGTGAGCAGCACCCGCGCGTCGGGACGCTCGTCGAGCAACGCCTGCACTAGCGGTTGGGCGGCACGCGTTTCGCCGAGCGACACGGCATGGATCCAAACCAGCGGGGCATTGTCGTGCGCCGCGCGGCCTGCCGCATGGCCGAACCGCTCGCCAATGTGCTCGATGTAGCCACGCTCGCGCCGTGAGCGCACCACCAGGCGCACAACGGCCAACGGTGCGACGAGGTACCAGAGCACACGATACAGAATCCTTAGCATCGATCGTCGGCCCACCGGTCAGACAAGCGCGTGGCCCGCGAGGCGCTCCAGAATGCCTAGCGGCGCGCGCTGCGGCTGCACCATTGAGCGCACCGGCAGGAAAAAGGTCTGCTCGAGCATGAATTGGCCGGACATCACGGCATGCGACGCCTGGTCCGAAAAGCAGACCCAGACGCTGCCCGGCGGAAACGGCATCGTCTGCTGCGGCGCGTTGCGCTGGTAATCCAGGTCGGCCTTCATCGCGTCATGCAGGTGCAACATCAGATGGTCGTACTCGCTGCGCCGCGTCTTGGTCACGTGGAGCAGCTTCAATAGCCATGCGGCGCCGGGCACCGGTTTAGGCAGTTGAGGCAGAAACCGGCGCGCCACCTCCTCGAACGGCTCGCCGACCCGCCACACGCGCGGCTCGCCGTGTGGGTTGACGTTCGTGAACACGCGCAGGATTCGCTCGCCGCCGTTCGGCCGCGACGGAAATGCGTCCACGTGCAGCCGACTGTCGTCCTTGCGCCATGACGTCTTGCGCGCTTCGACGCGATGCAAGCGCAGGCTGGTGGGCGCAACGCGAAGCTGACCCGTATATTCCGGGAACAGTCCATCGACCAGCTCGCGTGCCTTAAGCTGGTAGCGCGACACCAGCGCACGCACGGCCGACTGCGTGACCGCATCGCCCGACACGCCGTGCAATGCGCCGTCGTTGGGCGCCAGGCTGATGTTCTTGCGCTTCGGATCGGCGATTGCCGGATCCAGCAGCCCTGGTTCGCCCCCTTCAATTGCAAAGCGCAAGCGAGGGAAATACAGCACTTTGCCGGACTCTACCGCGGCCAGCAATGTCTCGCGCGGCACCGACAGGTGTTGCCCGTGCCAATCGGCGGTCTGGACCTCGATGATTTGTGATTCGCTCATAGGAAAATATCGCTACAGCAATCCGAAGCGGGCCAGCGCACGCTTGACGTCGGCCAGGCTCGGCGAGGCGCCCACCGTTCCCAGGTTGACGATGGCAGGCGACCAATAGCCGCCGGTGCGCCACGCCGTCGCAAAATTGTACAACTCGACCGTCGGGCGCTTGAGCGCTGCGGCGATATGGACCAGACCGGTATCGACGCCGACGGTCGCCGCCGCGCCATCGATGAGCCCCGTCACCGCCGGCAGCGACAAGCGCGGCGGCACGAGCGCGGCGGCACCGAACGGCTGCGCGAGCCGTTCGCTGGTCGCACGCTCGGCTTCATTGCCCCACGGCAACACGATCGACGCGCCGCGGCGGATGAGCGCCTGGCCCAGCTCGATCCAGCGACTCTGAGGCCATTGCTTATCGTCACGCGAGGTCGCGTGCACAAACACCACGTACGGCACCGGCAGGTTCAGCCCCGTACGCGCCAGTTCGAGCGCCGCGCGGCGCCGGTCAATGCCGAAGTCGATATCCGGTGCATCGGCTCGCGGCGGCGGATCACCGAGTGCGCGCGCGACCAGCTGCCGGGAGCGCTCGACCACGTGCGTGCGCGGCTCGATCGGCACACACGTGCGGTAGAACCAGCGTACCGGCCACTCATAGCCGGCTCCGTCGGTGCGATTGCCCAGCCCGACGACGTGGCCGCGCGCCCAGCTCGCGACCCATGCGCTCTTGACCAAACCCTGGCAATCGATCACCACGTCGTACTGCTCGGCGGCCAAGGTGCGCCTGAATTGCCGCACTTCGCGCCACGTCGCTGCCGACAGCGGCCGCTTGCGCCAGCGGCGCAGACAGAACGGGATGGCGCGACGCACGCCTTGAACGAGCTCGACAAGCTCGACGAAATTCTCCTCGACCAGCCAGTCAATGATTGCATCGGGATGGCGCCGCCGGATGTCGGCGACCACCGGCATGTTGTGAACGATGTCGCCCAGCGACGATAGCCGAACGATTAGGATTTTTTGCACGCGGATCAATACGCTACGGGAACCACACCAGCCATATCGCCGGCGAAAGAGGATCGCCGGCGGGCTCTCGACCGCCGGGCGAAAAGTAGCGAATTGTAGCGCGGATAGACACAGCTATCGCGTCGGACCCGAACATCGTCGGTAGGCTGGCCCCACGCGGCGCCGATAGACGGGTCGCGCGACCCGACGGCCGCGGTGTGCCGGACCGCCTAGAATGGGAGTTTTGCGTCCGGCTTCTGCGCGAGGATCACGCGCCTAAAGTCCTCCTGGATCCGCTTGAGCGCGACATCATTGTCAGCCTCGAAGCGCATCACGACCACAGGCGTGGTATTAGATGAGCGTGCGAGCCCAAAGCCGTCCGAATACTCCACGCGCAAGCCGTCAATCGTGATCACGTCGTCGGCGCCGTCGAACGTCGCATGCTTTTGCAGTTGGCCAATCAGCTCGAAGTTCTCGCCCTCGTTGAGTTTGAGCTGCAATTCGGGCGTCGAGATCGAGTTCGGCAAGCTATTGAGCAACTGACTCGGGTCAGCCACGCGCGACAGAATTTCCAGCAGCCGTGCACCAGTATAGAGACCGTCGTCGAAACCGTACCAGCGGTCCTTGAAAAATACGTGTCCGCTCATCTCGCCGGCAAGCGGCGCGCCGGTTTCGCGCAGCTTCGCCTTCACCAGCGAGTGGCCGGTCTTCCACATCACTGGCTCGCCGCCCTGCTCGCGTACCCACTTGGCCAGATTGCGTGTGCACTTCACGTCATAGATAATCTGCCCGCCCGGGTTGCGCGACAGCACCTCTTGCGCAAACAACATCAATTGCCGGTCCGGATAGATGATCTGGCCGTCCCTGGTCACGACGCCGAGCCGATCGCCGTCACCGTCGAACGCAAAGCCGATCTCCGCGTCAGTCTCCTTCAGCGCACGAATCACATCCTGCAAGTTTTCGGGATGAGCCGGGTCCGGATGGTGGTTCGGGAAATGGCCGTCCACGTCGCAGAACAGCTCGACCAGTTCGCATCCGAGTGCCTTGAACAGCCTCGGCGCAAGTGATCCCGCCACGCCATTGCCTGCATCGACGACGATCTTCAGCGGCCGAGCCGGCTTGATGTCGGACACGATCCGCTCGACGTAGGCATCGCGCACGTCATGTTCGCTGTAGCTGCCGGCACCCGTGGCGAAATTGCTGTCGACGATGCGCTTATACAATGCCTGAATCTGCTCGCCGTAGATCGCGGCGCCGCGCAACACCATCTTGAAGCCGTTGTAGTCCGGTGGATTATGGCTGCCCGTGACAACGATGCACGAATCCACCTGCCGCCCCGCGAGCGGCACGCTGGCCGCAAAATAGCCGAGTGGCGTCGGCACCAGGCCAATATCGATCACGTCCACGCCCGCCGCGCGCAGGCCATCGGCCAGCGCGGCGGACAATTGCGGGCCCGACAAGCGCCCGTCGTGACCGATCACCACCGCATCGCCACCTTGCGCACGCACTTCGCTGCCGAACGCGCGGCCGATCTGCCGTGCCACATCGGCATCGAGCGTCTTGCCAATGACACCGCGAATGTCGTAAGCCTTGAAAATCGATTGAGAAATCATGAGTGAGTGCCTGTTGGAAACGAAAATTCGAGGGGCCGCCAAAGCGTGGCGCAACAAACCTACGCCGTCTGTTCGCAGTGCCGCTCACGGGTCGCCGGTTCGGGACCGGATCCAATCTATAATTGCAGCTTACTCAGACCCCTTTGTCTGGTCATTTTAACGTGGTTAAAGGCCATGATCGCCGAAATGGCCGTCCATACCACGTCAGGACGCGTACTTTTCGCCCCGCCGGCGCATGCTAAACCGAATCAAGAACAATCCGGATGTCGTCCGTGCGGTCGCTAACCTCTGTTGGCTTGGCCTGGAGCGGCTCACACAAATTGGGGCCGCGATCCTAATCAGCGGCCTACTCGCCCGCTACTTCGGTGCGGAGTTGTTCGGCAAGTGGCAGTATGCCAACACGCTACTGCTCGTGCTGGCGCCGCTGACCTGGGTATGCGGCGCGGAGATCCTAGTCCCCATGATCGTGCACGACGGCGAGCAGCGCCTGGGCACGATCCTCGGCAGCGCGTTCGCGCTGCGCTTTGCAATATCGGCACTCGCGCTCGCGCTGACGTGGGCCGGCATCGCTGCTGGGCTGACTGAGCCGACCGTCGGCGCGATACTGGCCGCGCTAGCCGTGACGCTGCTGTTCCGCGAGCCACTCATCGGCGTGATCAATTCGTGGCTGCAAAGCATCACCTATGCCAAACCACAGTTGATCACGAGCACCGTCACCGCGCTAGCCAAAGCCGGCGGCGTCTGGCTGCTGGTGCACGCCGCCACGTCGGCGGCCAGCTTTGCATGGCTGTGGGCGATGGAGGCGGCGATCGTCGCCGCCGTGCTGCTCGTCTATTACCGCGCGCGCCACGGACGTTTGGATTGGCGTGTGGAGCGCACGTTGCTGCACACGTTCGGCCGCGCCGGAACGGTTTTCTGGCTCGGACTCGTCTGCATGTACTTGTTCCTGAAGCTGGACCGGCTGGTGCTGGAGCGCTACGTGTCATTTGCCGACCTGGGCCGCTATGCAGCCGCACAGCAATTGAACGAGAACTGGATCGCGCTCGCGCTGATGCTTGCGCAAACGCTTGCACCGGCGTTCGTCTATCGTGTCGCCGACGTATCGCAGCTGCGACGCAATATGGGGCAGCTGCTGTGGATGGCAGCAGCGCTGATGAGCGCCGGCGCGCTGCTGCTGGATCTAACGGCGGACCTGGTCGTGCGGATCGTGTTCGGACCTGGTTTCGACGGCGCTGCACAAATCCTGCGCGTGGCGGTCTGGCTGTCGGTGCCGGCCGGCATCGAGGCGATCAGCAATCTGGTCGTGCTCAAATACCAGGCCAAATTCGTCTTGCTAGCCAAATGGGTGTTGGCACTGGTCGTCGCGCTCGCGCTGGACTTCGTATTGATCCCGGCATTCGGTGCACGCGGCGCGCTAGGCGGCTTGGCCGCAGGCTACATCACAGCGGCTGCGGTGAATTTCTACTATATCCGGCTCAAGCTCAAGCCATGAACGATGTTGATCACGACGCGCTCGCGAGCGTGAGCGTGCTGATCCCCGCCTACAATTGTCAGGCCGACCTGGAGCGCACGCTTCGCTCATTTAAAGAGCCAGCGCCGGTGCACGTGCTGATCGTCGACGACGGCAGCACGCCGCCGATCACCGCGCCCGCTATCGATGGCCTGTCGGTCGAAATCCTACGCCTGGCGCGCAATGGTGGGATCGAACGCGCGCTGGCCGCTGGCATCGATACGCTGGCGGCACGCTCGGTGCGCTACGCGGCCCGTATCGACGCTGGCGATCTTGCCTGTGCACGCCGGCTGGCGAAGCAAGCCGCCTATTTGGATGCGCATCCGCGCGTGGCCGCGGTCGGCATGTGGGCACAGGTCGCCACGCGCAACGGCGCGCCGCTGTTTACGTTGGCCCCGCCAAGCAAGCCGGCCGACATACGGCGGCAACGCTTTGCGCGCACCGCATTGATCCATCCGGCAATGATGTTGCGCGTGGACGCGGTCCGGCAGGCCGGCAACTATCGCGCGGCGTACCGCGCGGCCGAGGATTTGGACCTGTTCCTACGGTTGATGCGCACGCATGACTGCGCGAACCTGCCCGAAGTCGGGTTGGTTTACGAACTGAACGAAGGCAGCATCAGTGCTACAAAGCGACGCACGCAGATCGTCTCGACGCTGCGACTGCAGCTTGCCTACTTTGAGGCGTTCAATCCCTATTGGTGGCTCGGTCTAGGCAAGCACCTGCTGCATTGCGTAACGCCGTACCCGGTGTTGCAATCCATCAAGCGCGCACTGTTCCGTGCGCGTGCCCGTCAAACATGAGGACAACGATGACGAATCAAGGCACGATCCTGGTCACCGGCGGTGCGGGCTTTATCGGCTCGCATACCTGCGTGGCGTTGCTCAACGCGGGCTACGATGTCGTGGTAATCGACAATCTGGTCAACAGCAAAGTCGACGCGGTGCGCCGCGTCGAGCAGATCACCGGCAAGACGATCCAGTTCCACCAAGCCGACTCGCGCGATGACCGCGCGCTTCGGCAAGTGTTCGAACACCGCCCGATCCGCGCCGCGATTCACTTTGCCGCGCTCAAGGCAGTAGGTGAATCAGTGCAAAAACCGATGGAGTACTATGCGAACAACCTGGACAGCCTGCTGGCGCTGCTGCGCGTGATGAATGAGCATGATGTCAAGCACATCGTATTCAGTTCGTCCGCCACCGTGTACGGCGTCCCACAAAGCGTGCCGATCGACGAGTCATTCCCGTTGTCCGCGACTAACCCTTACGGCCAAACGAAGCTAATGGCCGAGCAAATCCTGCGCGACCTGGCGCACGCCGATGCTGGCTGGAAGGTCGCCATGCTGCGCTATTTCAATCCGGTGGGCGCACACGAGAGCGGGCTGATCGGCGAAGACCCGAATGGCATCCCGAACAACCTGATGCCATTCGTTGCGCAGGTGGCCGTGGGCAAGCTGCCGCGTCTGCGAGTCTTCGGTGGAGACTATGACACGCCGGACGGCACCGGCGTGCGCGATTACATTCATGTCGTCGACCTCGCGCGCGGACACCTTGCCGCACTTGATACACTGTTCGCGCAGAGCCGCAGCTTTACCGTGAACTTGGGCACCGGCAAGGGCTACAGCGTGCTGGACGTGGTGCGTGCCTTCGAGCAGGTCAGCGGTCGCAAAGTCCCGTACGAAATTGTCGCGCGCCGTCCCGGCGACGTCGCGTCCTGCTACGCGGATCCGACGGCGGCCGAGCGGGTCATCGGCTGGCGTGCCGAGCATGGCATCGAAAGGATGTGCGCGGATCATTGGCGCTGGCAGGTCAACAATCCGAACGGCTACGCCTAAGCCCTGCGAGGAGATGCGGCACCCATGCTCAGCTTCGCCATTGCCTTCTTGATTTCGCTGCTGGTCACGCTCGCCATCGTCCGTTACGCGAACACGCACCAGCGCCTGTCGACCGATACCGATCTGGGGGGCGTACAAAAATTCCATGTTCGGCCCGTGCCGCGCATCGGTGGCATTGGCATCCTGCTCGGGCTGGTGGGCGGCGCCATGCAGTTGCGCGGCGCGTATCCATCGGTAGCCGATGGCATTTTGCTGCTGGCCGCCTGCGGCTTGCCCGCGTTCGCCTCCGGGCTGATCGAGGACTTGACCAGGCGCGTGAGTCCCTTTACGCGGCTCGTCGCGACGATGGTCGCCGCGGCACTCGCGTATTGGCTGCTCGACGCGGCCATTACCCGTATCAGCGTGCCATGGCTGGATTTCGCGCTCGCGTATCCGTGGGTATCGGCGGTGATCTCGGTGCTCGCGGTCGCCGGGTTGGCCAATGCGATCAATATTATCGACGGCTTCAACGGACTCGCGTCGATGGTCGGCTTCATGATGTTCGCCTCACTCGCGTATGTCGCATTCCAAGTCCATGACCCGATCGTGCTGTCTGGCTCGCTGGTCATGATGGGGGCAATCATTGGCTTCTTTTTGTGGAACTTTCCGGCCGGACTGATCTTTCTGGGAGACGGCGGTGCGTATTTCATCGGCTTCATGCTGGCGGAGTTGGCCATTCTGCTCGTGATGCGCAACCGCGACGTTTCCGCTTGGTATCCGCTGCTGCTGTTCATGTATCCGATCTTCGAGGTCTGTTTTTCAATCTACCGTAAGCGATTCGTGCGCGGCATGTCACCTGGCATTCCAGACGGCGTGCATTTGCATATGCTCGTCTACAAGCGACTGATGCGCTGGGTGGTCGGCGCACGCACCGCACGAGAGCTAACCCGGCGCAATTCGCTGACCTCGCCATACCTGTGGTTGCTCTGCCTGATCGCCGTGATCCCGGCAACGTTGTTCTGGCGGCACACCGTCCACCTGTTCTGTTTTGTCGTGCTGTTCGTGGCAACTTATGTGTGGCTGTACGTGAGCATCGTGCGCTTCAAGGCCCCCCGCTGGCTCGTGTTCCGCAAGCGTCCGCGTTGATTTGTGGCGGGGTGGCGGCCGCCATTGCCAGCCAGCGGCCAACGGCCTCGATCAACGCCGCCCGGTTCGGCGTGGTCAGCGTCGTACCGCGGTCACGCTCCCGTCGCGCGGCACTGCGCTCTTCGTGGCAACGGCGCGCGCCCGTCGCCGACGATCGACACGGCACGGCATATGGCCGCTGGTCAGCGCCAAGCACATCGACCTCCCTCCATTGCGGCTACGGCGGAGCCGACGTACACGGGCGACGGCACAGGCGATACGGACATCACGGAGCCAGCGCATGGCGAAGCATCGCACGCCGATTCAGCTGCGCCCTGCCAAGTCCGTGCCGATGGCTCACTGATGACGCGCGCGTTGATCAATTTGCTGAGCAACACGGTCAAGTACAGCCTCACACATCCACGCGTCGAGTACCGGGTCCACGTCGATCCGTACTCGTTATACCGTATAACGACATGGCGGCTACATCAGCGTGAACAGGGGCCCGAGCCGACGGGGCGGGCTTCGAGCAAGCAGACACGCCGTGTGCTGGCGCGGCCACCATCGACGTGATCCTCAGCGCGCATGCCTTCTCGGCGCCGATCAACGGCGTGCATTTGCGCGTCGAATTGCCGGCGCAATACTGTGGCGTCACTCAACAATAGCGTCTGCCGCGCCTGGCGTGCAGCGCGGCCCGCGCCAGGTTGCAAACGATTTGACACATATATCGGGAAATAATCCGAGGGTTGGCCAAGATTGCCGATCGGTGCAGGGGGCGACAGCTATAATGAGCGCCGGCGCGCAAAGTGCCGGGGCATGCTTCACTGAGGGTGCCATCGCCAGTGCGCTGTGCCGAAGAACCACCCACAGCCTCCGTATCAATGTACCCAAACCGTTTTGTCACAGGGATCGCCGCAGCCGCTATTATTCTTTCACCAACGTTGATGCTGTCGATGAAAGGAGGAACAGGCTACTGTTTCTTTGTCGTTCTCGCGCTGGCACTGGCCCATCTGGCCGTGGCGGACAATCGCCGCCGCGCGCTGGCAGTGCTGCGCACGCATCGGCTCTATGCCATCGGCATGTCCACCTTGCCGGTGGTCATTGCTTTCCAGGTGCTGGTGCTGCGCGAAGGTCGGCTCGCCGCGCTCGATCCGATGTTGCGGCTCGTGCTCGTTATCCCGAGCTTCCTTTTCCTTGCGTCGTTGCCGTCGCACTGGCTGCGCCAGGTCAAATGGGGGTTCGTGGCCGGCGCGCTGCTCACCGGTATGTGGGTGCTATACGTACAGGTTAATCCCGGCGCGTGGCATGACCCCAGGCGCCTTGGCAATCCTTTCACGAACCCGATTCCGTTTGGCAACACGGCGCTGCTGCTCGGATTCCTCGCGCTCGCGTCAATAGAGCGGGGTAAACATGTGGGTGGCGTGGAATTGGCCCTCAAGATCCTGGCACTGCTGGCAGGCTGCCTGGCGTCGTACCTTTCCGGCTCGCGTGGTGGGTGGATTGCGCTGCCGTGGTTGATCTGGACGACCGTGAGCGGGCGGCACTGGGTATCGTCGACACGCGCGCGTATCGTGCTCAGCGCCGTGCTGATTGGCTGTTTAGCGGGGGCCAGCACGACGTCGATGGTACGTGAACGGATCGACGCGATCGGCACCGACCTGCATAAATTCGAGCAGGGTGAAGTGATGACTTCGACGGGGCAACGGCTCGAGCTGTGGCGAGCTTCGCTGCAGCTGTTCGCCGAGCATCCGGTGCTCGGTGTCGGCAAGGGCCGTCTGGAACCCGCGCTAATCGCGCTGGCCGATCGCGGCAAGATGCCACGCATCATTGCCAACGAACATGCGCATAATGAATTCTTCTCGATGCTGGCGGAAGTAGGAGCGGCCGGTACGATATCGCTGATCCTACTCTACGCCGGGACGTTTCGATCGTTCTGGAGCGAGCGAAAGCACGACGACACGACGATTTCCACCGCCGCCTATCTCGGACTGTCCTTAGTTGGCAGCACGATCATTTTCGGGTTGACGATCGACATGCTGCCGATCGTGATGAACGCAGCGTTCTTTGCATTGACGTCGGCCACCCTGCTAGCGACGATCGCTAGTCGGAAGAGAGAATTGGCCAGGCAAGTGACGACGAGCGAGAGGCTAGTACTATAGCGATAGTCAGTGTTACGTAGGAGCAGCTCAAGATACTGAGCCAAGTAGGCGCGTTGGCGTAGTCGGACGGACAAGCCTTATAATCGCGCACTTTTGAACTGACCGTCCAACATACAACCTACATCCTACGTGCACCAGGTATGCACCTCCCGGGCCTTTTTCCTTATCGGGCAACAACTTGGGGATGGGTAGGTCGCAGTGGTAGTGCCCTGCTACACGAGGTCGCAGCGATCGACGCCGTTGTACGCGACTTCGGCACGCGTTGCCGCAAGCCGAAATTTACGTATTTGGCAACGATTCAAGTAACGGTGCCGAGCAGCGCGCCCGGTTAACCGGCGCATAAATACGCTCGGTGCAGTATCGAGGCAAGGGTAATGTAATCCATCGCATATTCGCTGGCATCGATTTGGACGCCCAGGACGATAAGGGAAACTGGCGATGCGGACAGACGAATTTGCATCCGGTACCAAACCGGAATTGGGACGGCGCGCTAATGTACCAATGGTGCAATGTATTGTTGCACAAGCAACGTTAAACCCACCGCTAATGGACCACGTCCAGGGTCACGCTATGCTAGAGACTTCACTGGTTGAGGAGGGTGGTAGGCTACTCAACTGGGCGCGCAGCATCGGGCGATATTCGGGTACCCAGCGGCGCAAATCCTGACGCACCTCGTCATCGGACGGCACACGATGTTGCATCAGCCACGGCAGTAACGCATCCAGCAAATTCGCCTGCACCTCACGCGCCTTGGCAATACGCAGCTTTGGGTGGGGCGTGCGAATCGTCGTTTCCTCATCGGCCAGCAGCTCCTCATAAAGTTTTTCCCCGGGCCGCAAACCTGTGAAAACAATCTTGATCTGCTCTTCACTGAAGCCATACAAACGAATCAGGTCACGCGCCAAGTCGGCGATACGTACCGGCTGGCCCATGTCAAGCAGGAAGATCTCCCCGCCTTGACCCATGCTCGACGCTTGCAACACCAATTGCGACGCTTCGGGAATCGTCATGAAAAAGCGGGTAATGCCCGGATGCGTGACAGTCACCGGTCCGCCACGCGCGATCTGTTCCTGAAACTTCGGTATCACGCTGCCCGTGCTGCCCAGCACGTTGCCAAAGCGCACTGTCTCAAGCTTGGTTACATGCGTGCTCTGCTGCAATACCTGGCAGACCATTTCCGCCATCCGCTTGCTAGCCCCCATTACGTTGGTTGGATTAACGGCTTTGTCGGTTGATATCAGCACGAAACGGCACACCTTGTGCCGGATCGCGGCACTGGCAACGCGATACGTGCCGAGCACGTTATTGCGTATTGCTTGCCATGCGTTAAGCTGCTCCATCAGCGGAACATGCTTGTATGCAGCGGCGTGAAAAACGATATGAGGCGCGTACCTGGCCATAACCTGATCTAACAGCAAAGAATCTTTGGCGTCGCCGATTACCGGTTTGATCGACACGTCTGGGTAATGGTCGTGCAACTCTTCGCTGAGTCGGTATATCGCGTATTCGGACAAGTCAAAAGCAATCAGTTGAGCGGGACCGAAGCGCAGGATCTGCCGACACAATTCTGACCCAATTGATCCGCCAGCCCCAGTCACCATCACCACTTGGCCCTTCAATAACGCTTCAACATGTGCGGTATCGATCGACACCGGATCGCGTCCCAGCAGGTCTTCCAAATCAATTTGGCGGACTCTGGACAGCGGCGACTGACCTTGAGTCAGTGCAGTCAGTTTTGGCAAAACAAAGGCTTGGACTCCTGCCCTCACGCACGCGGTCGCGATACGTCGATGCACGTCGACCGACGCAGACGGAATGGCAATGATAACGTGCCCAACCTTCAGTTCAGTGGCAAACCGCTTCAGTTCGGATAGAGGTCCAAGCACTGGATAGCCGTAAAGCTCCCGCCCGTGCTTCACAGGATCATCATCCAGCAAGCCAACCAGCCGCCACTCTCCCGACCGTTTTAGCTCACGGACAATACTTGTTGCCGCATTGCCAGCTCCCAATACGAAAACTGGTTTGCCTTGACCGACCAGCCCACCGTATAGATAAAATTCCTTTGTTGCACGATAGATCGCACGAGCGCCGCCCATTCCCAGAAAAAGCAACATCGGCGAGACAGCCAACACAGATCGGGGAATGATAGGAATCGGCTGGATCATCACGGACGCAATCATCACCAGCACGGCGCCGAAACAGATCGCTTTGGCGATCCGCACAAGATCCGGCAAGCTCGCGAACACCCACATGCCGCGATATAGGCCAAGCAGTCGAAACATGGCGCCATACAGTGGCAGCACCCAAACCAGTGCATGCAACGCGCCGGTGCGGAAATCGTCCGGAACCGCTCCATTAAACCGAATGATGTAGGCGCATGCCCAGGCCAGCGCAACCGAGCATAAATCAAATGCAAAAGCACTGGTCGAAAGCCATGAGGCTTTAAGTTTGATCATTGGCGTCAAGACCTTTAGGAAAAGTAGACCTGGCTACATAGCTGCGCCAACGCCGGTCAACCCAATAACCCATCGCCACGAGCACCAGCACCCAGCTGAACACTGCCATCCACTGATAGAGTGGGGTAAACCGCAAAGCGACAATGGCAAGCATTATGCCAGCCACTATCACCCAATACCAAATTAGCGCCGTAGTCGCATGTCCCAACCCCGAACGCACCATCCGTTGATAGTAATGCTCTCTGTGGGCGTGCCAAAATCGCTCGCCACGCCACAACCGCTTCAGCAGCGTCACAGAAGCATCGCCAATGAAGGGTGCGAATGTCAGCGCCGGAAACCACACAGGCCAGACTCCGCCTCTCCATCCCCAATAGCCCAGCGCTCCAGCAAGAAACCCCAGCGGGATCGATCCGGCATCGCCAAGGAAGACCCGGGCCGGATGGAAATTGAAAAGCAGAAAACCGGCTGCAGCACCGGAGATCACTGCACTCGCGACAGCAAGTTGCACGTCCGGATGGTTGACGGAAAGCGCTGCGTATGCATAGCCGCCAAATCCAAATAACGCCATACCTCCCGCTAGACCATCTGCACCGTCCATAAAGTTGTAGAGATTGATTAGCCACAACAGCAAGAATGCGATGAGCGCCAGCTCCCACCAGGGGACAGGCGTCCGATAGGCAAGCACTAACGACACCACCGCAACCAGATGACCAGTAAAACGCATCCGAGCAGGTAAGCCGCGCCGGTCATCAATCTGTGACAGCGCCGCCAGCAAACCGGCCGCTGCGGCCGGCATCCACAGCTCTGGTGCGCTCACCCAGATAAGTACCACCACGACAGGAACGATACCCCATCCCCCGACGCGTGGCGTTGGCCGTATATGTAGCGAGCGGTCGTTCGGCACGTCTGTGGCAAGACGCCACGCAAGGCCGGTTTGGAGCAGGTAAGCCAAGATGGCAGTAACAGCGACCAGCCCGGCCACGGCGAGCAGCACACACGCCTCTAAAGGGGGGAGATTCAAAACTTGCACAGGAGACATTCGTTTCAGTGGGCTGCTCGATACCATATAGCGGTTTTCAGCAAACCTTCTTCAATGGAGTATGGAACACGCCATCCTAAAACTTTGCTGATATGCGATATATCGAGTCGCAAGTCGTTGACTAGACGCTCAACCGCTTCTGAGCGGCCAGTAAGTCGGCCCGCAATCCGCAGCATTAGCACCGGAACCGGAATAAGCCGCGCGGGTACATTCAACTGCCGTGAAAGCATCCGCACCAATTCTGCCACCGTCAAATCCAAGCCATCGCTCACATGAAACGTTTCGCCTGCGGCAGATGGGTGGAGTGCACAACGCACCAATGCGTCTACAAGGTTATCTAAGAAGACCATGCTGCGGCGCGCGTCGACGGAACCAAGTGGCAATGGAATCCCGCGGTCAATCGCTGTCATTAATTGCAAAAAATTGGCGCGCACACCTGGTCCATACACTAGCGGCGGGCGCACAATGACAATTTCCATCCCGGTGCTGCGTCCGAACGTGGTAAGCGCCCGTTCTGCCTCCAGCTTTGACAAGCCATAGGGATCAACCGGCGCAGGAGTGACCGTTTCCTTTAACGGGCTACCGCCATCCGTTTCACCCGCTGCCTTGACGCTGCTGACGAAGACAAAGCGGCGCGCCCCTGCGGCGCGCGCCGCTTCTGCAACGCGAACTGTGCCATCGACATTCGTCGCGCGATACGCGGCAAGCGAGTCCGCAGCCTCATCGCGCATAATATGAACGCGGGCAGCGAGATGGATTACGCAGTCGCTGCGGAGGAGACGCGGCCAAATACGTTCCAGCCCCTCAAAATCGTTTCCTACACTCAACCAGTTATGTATGCCTTCGCAAGCAGACTGACCATGACGAGCCACTCCGGTGACCTGACCACCGAGCCCGAGCAACGCTTGACACAACCGCCGGCCAATGAATCCATTCGCTCCTGTGACAACGAAACCAGTCATACCCACTTCCAGCCAAAGCGGCGGTAGAATTTAAACGCTGATTGGGCAAACATGCCGATGTGCTTAACGCCTTTACGAGACGCTCCGCCGCCGTGATGCACGATGCGCACGGACGGCACGTATGCGATCCGCGCAACAGCGTGAGTACGCAGGCTCAAATCGTAATCCTCAAAGTACAAGAAATAGCGTGGATCGAAACCGCGAAGTCTCTTGAGAATGTCAGTTCGGAATAGCATGAAGCAACCACTTACGATCGGTGGATCCCAAACGACGTCGTGGTCGTTAATAACTTCTCGCATCTCATAGTTAGCAAGACGATGATCAAACCACCTTTTAAGAGATATAGGAGTAAAGCCACGCAATAGCAAATCAGTAACGGCGGGATATCGGCGGCAGAGGTACTGCTGTATACCGTTGCCACCAAAGATCAACGGCGTTATAAGACCGACATCGGCATGCTTGTCGAGGAAATCAATTGCATTCCAAAGCGCATCTTCATCAATTTCAACGTCTGGGTTCAATATCAAGTGAAAACGCGATCTTGCGCCATTTATAACAAGGTTATGTCCTCGCCCATAACCTACATTACCGTGGCCAGAAAATACCAAAACTTCTGCATTGGAATTTTCAAGAGCGGATGTATAGTCTGAACCGCGTAAGTCTGTACCATTATCCACCAGTGTCAGCATAGCGTAAGGCTGACGCCCCGACACGCCCAAACCTTCCAATCGTCTCAACGCAGCACCTAGGCTCGTAAGCGTATTCCGCAGCACATGCGACGACTGACGATAGGTGACAATTGAAACGGAAATCAGCATGAAAATCCACAAAATTTAAGTTTAAATCGCCCCACGATAAACACCGCTTTTCAAGAGCATATCACAAAAATTTATATCTCCAAACACCACAGCCTTTTAAATTACCCCCATCAGGAAACAAGGCCATTATTTTTGACACAAGGCCGCACCCATAACATGAAACAAGCTTAGACAAAATTTATTGCACTATATCAACAGGCGCCGAATGGCAGGAAGCTTTGCAATAATGCTTATTGCAGAAACGAAGCTAGGCGGGCAGGAAGTCAGAAAAAATGTCATCATCCATAACTTTACTTTGTGTTTGATACCGATATGGGGATTAACGTAGACCATCGACGCGTACTTTCTCAAAATCGAATCAACTTCATGCCGATATTCGCTACGTTTTATCACTGCATTGAATGCATCGACAATAAAAATTTTACCGAATCGAGGGACTAAACAATCGCGGAAATAGAATCGCTGCTTACCCTCTTCGTCGCCAAAGGTTTCAGCAAGCTTTTGAAAGTAGAGGAAGCGGCTACGACTCATGCGGATTGTATAGGAGGTACTTTCCGAATGGATGCACCAAACATACACAGGACGATCGACGAAATAATTTGTATAACCTTTACGGAAAATGCGCAGAAATAAGTCATCATCTTCATAGCCGGTTAAGCGTGAGTCAAAGCCGCCGACCGAAAGAAACGCTTTACGACTAATAAGTGACGCTGAAGGCAAGACAAACATATCCTGCCGCAGCAGTTCAAAGATTGCGCGCTTTGGATGGACTGGATTATGCTCCTTGATCATGGCCGTGCGTACAATATTTCCGTTGCCATCGGCTTCTATTGCATCGCCATAGACAAAACCGAAGCGACGATCCTTTCTCGGAATTGCATGTACCAATACTTCGATATGGTCATGAAGATAAAAATCATCTTGATCAAGGAAACAAATATATTCAGAGCTAGCAGCTTCTACGCCAGCATTGCGCGCCGAACCCTGGCCACCGTTAGGCTTGTCAATGATACAAAAATGATATTTCTTGGATAACTCATATAGCGCCGCTTGTTCATCAACACGAGAGCCGTCATTCACAACAAAAACTTCGTTGGCCAATACGGTTTGTTCGGTAACACTCACAAGCGCACGCTCGATCCATTTCGAACCATTGTAAAACGGAATTATGACGGCGACAGTTGGAGCAACGCAGTCGTTCGGCATTTAATTTCTCCAACAAAAGGGGATTTACAAATCAATATCGTGATACAAGATTTTACGTCGAACGGAACACACTCCTCCAATAGAAAATATCGGAAGCTGTGCCCCGCCCCACCTACCACTACTCAATTATTTTACGGGCATCGGCTAACGTATTGAATCAATGAACATTTAGTCGTCCGCCAGCCGCGCCCCATTTAAATATTCTGCGCAAGTGTTATAGATTGATTTATCGGAAAGCTAGATGCAAACTCGACCTGCTTAAAATTTTTATTAAAGATCATTTTTACCCGCGACACTTATCAGGCAAGCGGCACAACTTAATCCAATGATTTTTTACAGTCACATTATGTGTAAAATTCTGCGTTGCAATTTTTTGAACTGGCACGTTCCCCCCTTTACTTAGTTTCCTATTTGCTGCTCGTAAGCATTTACCACTTCCTCGACAGGGCCGAATGCACGCACATGACCGCGCTCCATCCACAAAGCCTTGTTGCAAACACGTCGGATCGCGCTATTCGCATGCATTGCAAAAACCACAATCTCTGCACGACTATGAAAATCCGCAAGACGCTGCTCCGCTTTGTGCATAAAGGAGGCATCACCGACACCCATCACTTCGTCAAGCAATAAAATTTCGGCATCTACTGCGGTCGACACCGCGAATGCAAGGCGCATACGCATCCCACTAGAATATGTACGTAATGGCAGGTCAAGGTAGTCTCCCAGTTCGCAGAATTCCGCTATCGACTGTTGTTTTGTACGGATCTCCTGATCCGACATGCCGAGCAGCAGCCCACGCAGCCGAATATTTTGCATACCAGTCGAGTTTTCGTCCATTCCAAGATTGATATCAAGTAGCGGAACGGTCTTGCCGTCGGTTACGACCTGTCCTTGGGTGGGCGCATAAATGCCCGCCATCATTCTTAACAATGTAGATTTACCCGCACCATTGTGGCCTATGAGACCGACACGATCCCCGCTCTCGAGACGCAAATCAATATTGTCCAATGCCCGGACTACAATGACTCCGTCGTGGTTCTCGGCAATGCTGTTCCTCCTGCCTATCCGCATCAGCTTCTTTTTTAGTGAGCGACCTTGTACATCATAAATTGGAAGGTCGAGGGTAGCACCTCGGAGTTCGATATATGCCATGTTGCTTTCTTTCAAACCCAATATGGAATGCGTTTCAAGTAGCGACCACTCAAGGCCAGCGCGACGAACCAGCCTAACACAAGCATGCTGATTGCCACTCCCCATGTCGTGATACTAGGCATCTGGCCGATCAACGGTGCGCGCACGAGTTCAATCAGGTACGCGAAAGGATTTAGTTCTACAATGAATGAAAATCGACTTAACGCATTTGGACGGTAAATGATAGGTGTTACATAGAAGGCGACCTGCATAACTGCCGCGACAATCTGCGGCAAATCGCGAAACCTAGCCGATAGCAGGCTAACCACCATCGCAATCCAAAGCGCGTTGAGAATAAACAACACAAAGGCTGGAACAAAGAATGGCAACGTCGTCCAATCCTTGATTCCAAACGCAATAAGTAATAGCAAAACAATTAAAAAGTTGTGCGCAGATATTACTAAATTTCGCCAGGCAGCCTGCAATACATAAATAAGCTTTGGCGTCGATACCTGGCGGATATATTGGCCACTGCTGATGTACGCAGTACTACCGTCAACAATAGTCTGCGAAAAAGCACCCCACATAACGAGGCTAACAGCAAGAAATGGCAGATAATCCCTCATCTGTTGGCCAAATAGCGTACCGTAAACGATGCCAATTGATCCGATCATCACGCCCATGCTAATAGTCAGCCAAAATGGGCCAATCCGCGAGCGTGCGTAACGCTGTCGTACTTCTAGCCAACCAAGCAAAGTCCAAAGCCGCCATGAGGCGGCACTTTGCTTTAAATCATTAAATATAAGTTTAAACATTTTGACACTAGATTTTAAATAAATTTGGCAAATCAAGCATGCCGCAAATTATACAGTACGTTATGACTTTTTTAATGGCCCCGTCCGGCCTATCAACCCATGCCAAAGACCAACAAAGGACATCCATAGATGTTTTAGGCGTGGCCTCATAAAAAAACCATAAATCAAAAAACGGACAGGAATTTTTACAAGTTCTGTCGATTTCCAGTTACATGGTACATAGCGTCGCTTGATTAGCGCGACAGTATTGCGAGATATGTAATAATGACGCAATGGGCTATGACTTGGATAAGCACGACCGAACACGCGAACCGGCTCATCGCCTAATTTATGCGCAAGACGCAACATCGGCGCACCAAGCACCAAATAGCCTTTTAATTGTGCCCTGATGCACCATTCCAAGTCCACCAAATCGATAAAAAGGCTTTCGTCCATAGGGCCAATATTTCGCCATGCAGCGAGATTTATGCACGAACCCGAACTGATTAAATAATCGACTTCAATAGGTTGCGTACCCACCGGCGTGATGCGTTGCAGCTTCCAATATTTAAAACGTACGAAAGGGGCCACGCCACCGAACCGCATGTCTTCAAAGGCAGGGCCCATCAATGCGACCGGCGTGCCATGATTCAACTGCTTTTCGAGCAGGCACGGCAAGTCCCGAATAAGCTGGCTCGATGGTTCGCTGTCTTGGTCAAAGATAAAAGCGCTTGTACAACCCGCTTTAATTAGTACTTCTATACCTTGATTGATTGCTGTCGCGATGCCCAGGTTTGCGCCATTGGCGATATACACGACATCATCTTCTAAACCAAGGTTTGACGCACTGCTAGCCTGCTCGGTATTGTCAATGATCACGCAATGCGCTATCTCCGCAAGAGCGTTCGCACGCTGCACGCAACCTGCGTCGGGATGATAGAAAACCACGACGGCGCCAGTCAGCTCGTGCTTCGTCCTGCCATGATTCCATACGTTAGTCAATCATGCAAAGGCGTAGCGCCTCCCTCCATTCAGGCGCTCGCAATCCGAACACGCGCGCCAGTTTTTCATTTGACATCCGTGAATTAGCCGGACGCTTAGCTGATGTTGGATATTCGGACGTCGAGATCCGCTCCACCACAGGCCGCTTTTCAAGTTTTGACAATTCAAAAATTGCCGATACAAATCCATGCCACGACGTTGAGCCACCTGCACTCAAATGATATACGCCAGACCGCTGGTGCCACCAATGTTCTTGATCTTTTTCCATTAATGCCTGCGCAATGACATGTGCCGTCAGCGTCGCAATCGTATTGCTCCATGTCGGCGCTCCAAACTGATCAGCTACTACTTTCAGCTTCGACCGATCTGCACCGAGCCTTAGCATTGTCAGCAAGATGTTCTTGCCGCGTCTGCCATATACCCAACTCGTTCGAAAAATTAAATAATTCGCACCGCTCGTCGCAATTGCCTGTTCGCCAGCAAGCTTCGTGGAGCCATACACGTTCTGCGGATCAGTAGGATCGCCCTCGACATATTCCCCGTCCTTCTCGCCATTAAATACGTAATCGGTCGAATAGTGAATTAGCGGGATGCCAAGCTTCTTAGCCTCGTCAGCGAATACACCCGGCGCTTGACCATTAATAATCATTGCCAGATCGGGTTCGCTCTCGGCTTTATCAACGCTGGTGTATGCGGCCGGATTCACAATCAGCGTGGGCTGCACGCTGTGCACAATCGAGCGTATCTGCCCAAGGTCTGATAGGTCCAGCATTGATCGGTCGGCCGCTACCACTCTACCAAGGCCTTGTAGCGTACGCGTCAGTTCAAAACCGACCTGACCGTTTACACCAGTAATCAGTATCGTGCGTTGCTTGTTTTTCAAACTCATCAACGCCTCCATTAAGCAAAAACTTCCGCTTCTGCTAGGCGCCTACTCACAGCATCCTTTGCTGCAATCAGCAGCTCACCATCATACGGCCACTTGATACCAATCTGCGGGTCGCTCCAGATAATGCTGCGTTCAAACTCTGGAAACCAGTAATCAGTTGTTTTATACAAAAATTCCGCCGATTCCGACAGGGTTACAAAACCATGCGCGAAACCTGCCGGCACCCAAAGCTGTCGCTTGTTTTCGGCTGACAAATACACGCCAACCCATTTCGCAAAATTCGGTGAGCTTTTTCGAATATCCACTGCTACATCAAACACTTCGCCTTGCACGACCCGTACAAGCTTGCCCTGCGCGTGTTCGATCTGATAGTGCAGACCACGCAACACGCCCTTTGCGGAACGCGAATGATTGTCCTGCACAAACACCGCATTCGAATCGACAAGCTCAGCAAATTCACGTACGTTAAAGCTTTCAAAGAAAAAGCCTCGCGTGTCGCCAAATACCTTTGGCTCAATGATCTTTACTTCCGGTAATTCAGTCGGTATTACTTGGATGGCCATGCAACTTGGTCCGTTAAAATAGTTTGTAGATATTTTCCGTAGCCATTTTTCGTGAGCGGAGCAGCTAATTTTTGCAATTGCTCAGCGTCAATCCAACCGAGCCGATATGCAATTTCCTCTGGACATGCAACGACAAGCCCTTGCCGTTTCTGTAACGTTGCAATAAATGTCGCCGCTTCAATTAAGGAGTCGTGCGTTCCGGTGTCAAGCCATGCGTAGCCACGGCCCATGATTTCAACGTTCAAGTTGCTTTGCGCAAGATAAACAGAATTGACATCGGTGATTTCTAGTTCACCGCGCGGCGATGGCTTGATCGTCGCTGCGATGTCGCACACGCTGTTGTCATAGAAGTACAAACCTGTGACAGCATAGTTTGAGCGTGGTTTCGCCGGCTTTTCTTCGATAGAAAGCGCACGAAACTGACGATCGAATTCGACCACCCCGTAACGCTCTGGATCGTGCACGTGATACGCAAACACGGTGGCACCGTCTGCTCGCTCGTTCGCCCTCTCGAGCTGCTTGACAAGATCGTGCCCATAGAAAATGTTGTCACCGAGAATCAACGCAGAAGGAGCCTTACCGATGAACTCGCGCCCAATGACGAATGCCTGGGCTAGCCCATCCGGTGAGGGCTGAATCGCATAATGAATATTTATGCCCCATTGGTGCCCGTCACGCAACATCGCTTCGAAACGCGGCGTGTCCTCCGGCGTCGAGATCACCAGCACGTCCCGAATACCGGCCACCATCAGCGTGGAAAGCGGATAGTAAATCATCGGCTTATCGTATACTGGCAGTAGCTGCTTGGAGACGGCATGCGTGATTGGATAAAGTCGCGTGCCGGAGCCACCAGCGAGAATAATGCCCTTACGCCCACTGTGCATCATCATTGCCCTCAATTGTCACGCGCGTTGTGCATAATTTAATTCAACCCATTTGCGATACTCACCCGACTGCACATCGTTTACCCAGTCTTGATTGTCAAGGTACCATCGAACAGTCTTTTTCAGGCCGCTTTCGAATGTCTCGGCAGGCTTCCAGCCAAGGTCGCGCTCGAGCTTTCTTGCATCGATTGCATAACGGCGATCGTGGCCCGGACGATCAGTGACAAACGTGATTTGGTCGCGATACGAGCCGGCGGCCTTTGGATTAAGTTCATCCAGCAAATCGCACAGTGTGTGCACAACCTCAATGTTCTTTTTTTCGTTCCAACCACCTACATTGTAGGTCTCACCAGGTTTGCCACGCGCGAGCACCTCACAGATCGCCGCACAATGGTCGCCGACATACAACCAGTCGCGCACATTCTGCCCGTCACCGTACACCGGCAACGGCTTGCCAGCGAGCGCATTGGCAATCGTCAGTGGAATCAGTTTCTCAGGGAAATGGTACGGCCCGTAGTTATTCGAGCAGTTTGTCGTCAGCGTAGGTAGGCCATAAGTATGATGGTACGCCCTCACCAAGTGGTCAGAGCCAGCTTTAGTGGCCGAATATGGGCTGTTTGGCGCATACGGTGTCGTTTCGGAAAATGGCGGATCGCTTTCCAATAGCGAGCCAAATACCTCATCGGTGGACACATGCAAGAACCGAAATGCAGCCTTCGCATCAGCATCCAGCTTGTTCCAGTAGGTGCGAGCGGCCTCCAGCAACGTGAAAGTGCCGATCACGTTTGTCTGTACAAATTCGGCTGGCCCATGAATCGAGCGATCAACATGGCTTTCCGCGGCAAAGTGCACGACCGCACGCGGCGCATAATTTGCAAAGAGGGTACCGAGTGCTGCGCGATCGCAGATGTCCACACGCGCAAACAAATGGCGTGCGTCACCCTCAAGCGACTTCAACGTGCGTAGGTTGCCTGCGTAGGTAAGCTTATCAACGTTAAGAATAGCTTCATCGTTGCTATGCAACCAGTTGAGCACGAAATTGCTGCCGATGAACCCGGCACCACCCGTTACGAGAATCATGCAAATTCCTTACGGTTCAAAAACAGACCCGACTCGCACAAACGTTCCCGGGGACATGCACCCGGTGGCGTCAATCGGGGAACGCCGAATTATAAATGAATAGCCCTGGCAAACGGGGCCGTCATCAATTTTGTGTGTAAGGCATAACATGTGGACTAAGGAGCATGCATGCCACCACGCAAGAACAATACGACCGGCCAGGCACAAGACGGCGCTGCCGTCGATTCTAAAGGAGTTAATAGACCGTAGACGGTTCTTGACCGGCTTGATGAGCGCGGAGACGATGCAGACCGCATCCATGGCATTCAAGAAGGTGCTGATCGAGCGCGCGCTGGGAGCCGAGTTCGGCCACCATCTGGCTACGCGCCGGCCGAGCGCCGCGCGGCCGGAATATGTGACCAAACATCGCAATGGCAAGACCCGCAAGACGGCGCTGACAAAAGACGGTCCGTTGAGGCTGGAAACCCCGAGCGATCATGGCGGCAGCTTCAAGCCAGTCCGACTTACCGTCTTTCCATCTTCGCCACAACAATACCTTTTGTTCGGCGGATAACCCACACCGCTTTTTCTTGCTCACCTAATCTACGTTTTGGGGAACACTAGATCAGAAGGTGTTGCGATGACCAGTTAAATGCGCCAGGATACTGAGAGCGTCGTTTCAGCGTTAAGCAAACAAGTCCGAAAGCTTCCCATAAAATTGCGCCAATCGATCGCATGGGACCGCGGCATAGAGCTCGCCCAGCATAAGAAGTTTAACTTAGCAACCAACGTTCGAGTCTACTTCTGGGATCCACAAAGTCCATGGCAACGCGGGACCAACGAGAATACCAACAGCCTGCTTCGCCAGTATTTCCCGAAAGGCACTAACCTCGCAGGCTATTCGCAAGCAAATCTGAACAAGGTCGCCAAGCAGCTAAATCAACGGCCGAGAAAAACATTGGTATTCACAACGCCAGCAGATAAACTAAACGCCAGCATCGGTGTTGCATCCACCAGTTGAACCTGCGGGGCCTTATTTTGCCCAGAGTCGTCTGTCATGCACTGTGATATAAGATTTGCTACGCGGCAATCACCTACACAGATTGCTGTAAGCTGGAATAGCTGCTTTGCCCATATGCGAAATAGCTTGAGTTGCTTCTACCATTAAATTTCTTGTCAATGCCCAACCGGTTGTGACGTCCCGCTTGCTGGCTGATGCAAGGTTTGCCGTGAGCGTCCGTCTTGCCATCCTCGTGCTTCGCCGAAACGATGAAGGATCTTGATATATTGAAATCATGCATAGCTCACTGCGCGATTGAACCCGCCGCAGCCACCGCTGCCGTTATCAACACGGCCAGCGCAACACCAATCGCCATCGGCGACGTACAAGGCTGCTGCAATGCACTGGAGCGGCTGCTCGACAAGCTCGGACCACCGACCGACACGCCGTTATGGTTCACTGGCGACTTGGTGAACCGCGGCCCCGCGTCGCTTGCAGCATTACGCCGCATCGCCGGGCTCGGCGAGCGCGCCGTTGCCGTACTTGGCAACCACGACCTGCATTTGCTGGCCATCGCAGCAGGCGTGCATCGCCCAAAGCGCGGTGACACACTTGACGACATCCTCGGCGCACCGGACGCAGCCGACCTAATCGAGTGGCTACGACATCGCCCACTGGCCCACTATGATGGGTGCAGGCTGCTCGTACACGCCGGCGTACTGCCACAGTGGGATGTCAGCACCGCGCTTGCACTTGCTCGCGAGGTTGAAACACGGCTACGCAGCACTGACTGGAAAGCATTCCTTCAGCACCTATGGGGCAACGAACCCAACACATGGCACGACAAACTGTCCGGTAATGACCGCTCGCGCGTGATCGTCAACGCGATGACACGCATGCGTTTCTGCGACGTGCACGGACGGATAGAATTCAATGCAAGCGGCAGTCCGAACAGCGCACCGGTCGGTTTCATGCCGTGGTTCAACGTGCCAGGCCGCCGCACCGCTGATGCACTGGTCGTGTTCGGCCATTGGGCAGCACTGGGCCTGCAAGTGCGCGACGACGTGATTGCGCTAGACTCAGGCTGCGTATGGGGCGACAAACTGTCTGCAGTACGGCTCGATACGGATCCCAAGAGACGGACTGTAGTACAAATCGATTGCAGCAAGCAGCGCTGATCAATGCACGCGATCCCACGCATCCTTCATGGCATCTGCAGCGTCGGCTTGCGACATTAGAAGTCGAGCACTGACGGACCGTTTCATGTATGTAGGAGCATCGGATAGCACCTGCCGCGTCAATGGCGGTTGCACGTGCCGCTGCATCTCACGCAGTGCTTCACCGACCACATGCTGCGCATCATGCGCGGCAGTTCGTCGCTCGGTGGCTTTAAGCGCCGCACCGACGTACAAATGGACCGTTAACGGCCCGTCACGCAACAATGCGTCCAGCGATTGCCCAAGCGTAATATCACCCACATACGCGGGCGCGGTGGACTGGCACCCGTGCGCATCCTCGTACATCAGGCCAATCGGTTGGACCGGCGCGCCGGCCGACACCGCAGCTTGGAACAGGTTCGCATGAAAAGGCAGCACCTCGACGCCGTCGGACGTCGTGCCCTCCGGAAACACGCAGATCGACCGCCCGCCTTGGAGCCGCTGCGCCAGTTCGTGCATGATCCGATTTGCATCGCTGCGCTTGTCGCGCCGTACGAACGCGGTGTCGAGCTTGGCGGCCAGCCAACCGATCACGGGCCAGTTGCGCACCTCCGCCTTGGAGACGAACGGTGTCGGCCGCCAGGCATTGATCACATAGATGTCAATCCACGAGACATGATTGCCGACCACCATCGTGCCCGCATCGATGCGACGCTCGTCATGGTGCACGACGAGCCGCACGCCAGCGAGCGCGAGAAAGCGCAGGCTCCACTGTCGCGTCAATGCCCGGCGGCCATCGTCGTCGGTGCGCGAGAAGCGCGTGGCAACCGTCCACGCGCCTTGCAGCACGTGCACGACAAGCCGCGCCTTGCGCCATGCGACTGAAAACCGGTTCACGCCTGCCGGTCTCGGCTGTCGTACGCAACGCGCCCGGCCACGATCGTGGTGCGCACTCGCGCTGGCAATTCGTATCCCAGGAACGGCGTATTGTGCCCTTGGCTTTTTAGCGCCCGTGGCTCGACATGCCAATGCGTGGCGGGATCAAACACGCACAGGTCCGCAGTGGCGCCGGGCTCGAGCCTGCCCGCCGGCAACCCGAGCAATCCAGCCGGCGCACAGGTGACCTTGGCCAGCGCATGTGCCAACGACCGCTTCTCCTCAGCCGCCCACTTGAGCGTCAACGATAGCAGCAGTTCCAGTCCGCTCGCCCCGGGCGACGCCTCGCCGAAGGGCCGCAGTTTTTCGTCGTCGTCCACGGGCGTATGATCCGAGCAGATCGCATCGATGGTGCCGTCAGCGAGCGCCGCGCGGATCGCATCGCGGTCGCGCTGCGAGCGCAGCGGCGGATCGACGCGAAATTGAGCGTCGAAGTAGCCGATGTCCACATCGATCAAGTGAACATGATTGATCGTGACGTCGCACGTGACCGGCAGCCCTTCTCGCTTGGCTGCGCGCACCAGTTCGAGGCCCGCCGCCGACGACAAGTGTTGCAGATGAACCCGCGCACCCGTCGCGCGCATCAGCTCGAAGATCGTATGCAGCGCGATCGTCTCGGCGGCCACCGGCACTCCCGGCAGCCCGAGCCGCGACGCGACCGGTCCGCTGGCGGCGATACCGCCGCGGCCCAGATACGGGTCCTGCGGCCGCAACCAGACCGTGTAGCCGAACGTGTTCGCGTATTGCAGCGCCCGCAGCAGTACCGTAGTGTTGACGATCGGTCGCTCCGCCTGCGTGAAGCCGACGCACCCCGCCTCGGTCAACTCGGCCATCTCGGTGATAACCTCACCCTTCAAGCCCACCGTCAGTGCCCCGAGCGGATACACATGGACTTGGTCCAGATTGCGAGCACGGAACTTCAACATTTCAACCAGCCCCGGCTCGTCCAGCGGCGGGTCGGTATCGGGCGGACACACGAGGCTAGTTACGCCGCCGGCCAGCGCCGCCGCCATCTCGGACTCCAGCGTCGCGCGATACTCGTACCCCGGCTCGCGCAGCCGAGCGCACAAATCGACCAGTCCCGGGGCGATCGCTAGCCCCGTGGCATCGAGGGTTTGGACATCGTGCCATGGCGCCGTAGCGGCGCCAATCGAGACAATGTGGCCATCCGCGATCCAAACATCCGCCTGTTGCTCGGTGCCCGCCACCGGGTCGATAACGCGACCACCCTTGATATGAATCTTCATGCTCGTAGACGTGTTTTCGAATGCTTGCCGCTGCATTTACTGCGTTTCAGTCATTGTTGCCTGCGACGATGCCCATCACCGCCATACGCACCGCGATACCGAACGTGACCTGGTTTAGGATCACGGCCTGCGGGCCGTCCGCGACGCTTGATTCAATCTCGACGCCGCGGTTCATCGGTCCCGGATGCATGACGATCGCATCGGGCTTGGCGTACGCGAGCCGCTCCGACGTCAGGCCCCACGTCTTGAAGTACTCCTGCGCGGACGGCAACAGTGCGCCACTCATGCGCTCGTTCTGCAGGCGCAACATGATGATCACGTCAACGTCGCGCAAGCCCTGCTGCATGTCGTGGAAAACGCGCACGCCGAGGTGCTCCAGTCCGCCAGGCAGCAGCGTGCGGGGCCCGATCGCACGGATCTCAGGCACGCCCAGCGTGGTCAACGCATGGATATCGGAGCGCGCGACGCGCGAATGCAGGATGTCACCGACGATGGCCACCCGCAGCTGCGTGAAGTCGCGCTTGTAGTGACGAATCGTATACATATCCAGCAGCCCCTGCGTCGGGTGCGCGTGGCGACCGTCTCCGGCATTGATCACATGTACGTGCGGCGCGCAGTGCTGCGCGATCAGGTACGGCGCACCGCTTTGCGCATGCCGCACGACGAACATGTCCGCATGCATCGCCGACAGATTGTTGATCGTGTCCAGCAGCGACTCCCCCTTGCTCGTCGATGACGCATTAATGTTCAAATTCAGCACGTCCGCGGACAGCCGCTTCGCGGCAATCTCGAACGTCGTGCGCGTGCGCGTCGAATTCTCGAAGAACAGGTTGAACACCGATTTGCCGCGCAACAATGGCACCTTCTTGACGTCGCGGTCCGTCACGCTGACGAATTGGGCCGCAGTATCCAGGATATGCGTGACCACCGCGGGAGGCAGGCCTTCGATCGTCAGCAGATGTTTAAGCTCACCATGACGGTTCAATTGCGGGTGGCCGCGCAGGAAACCCGGGCGGAATGCGGCGGGTGCCGGCGCGGCGGCGCGCTGCCCCTCAGTATGCGGCGCGGCCGGACGTTGTTCTTCAGCGGGCGGCGCAGCAGCGCGCGTCGGTTCGGCGGGCTCTGGGGTGGCGGTATTCATGGATAACGCGGTTCGATCATGAACGTGGTGACAGCCGCACAGCCGTCACTGGATGAAATAAGCAATGCAACACCGGCCAACGCCGGGTACGCCCATGCGCGCGACGCCGTGTCACGCTTGCGCTTCGGTGACGAACGCCAGCGCACCGTGGCAGTCACGCCGCAGCACAAGCCTCTCGTTCACCGGCACGTCGATCACCGCGCCAACGAAGCGCGCGGCGATCGGCAATTCACGGCCGCCGCGGTCGACCAGCACGGCCAACTCAACGCACGCCGGGCGACCGTAGTCGTATAGCTCGTTGATTGCGGCACGGATCGTGCGCCCGGTGAATAGCACGTCATCCACCAGCACAATGCGCCTGCCGTCAACGCCAAACGGCAACGACGTGGGTTGCGCCTGGCTGTGCAGGCCTTTTTTCGCATAGTCGTCGCGGTGCAGCGCGACATTGACCACGCCAAATGAAGCCGCGCCCAGGTCTTGGGCAAGCCGCTCAGCAATCCACGCGCCGCCGCTATGGATTCCCGCCAGTGCGGTCGTGCCTGAGCGTATCGCATCGCCCAGCGCGGCCTGCAACGGGTCGCGCATCGCGCGATACAACTGTTCCGCGTCAATCGACGCGATGGCGGCACTCATCATCGGCTCTCGGATAGCGGTTCATCAAAATACTGCTGAAGAATGATGCAGGCTGCCTGTGCGTCCACGACGGCACCCCGCGCTCCTGCCGCTTCGGCCTCGACCGACGAATAGCGCTCATCGACCCAGGTCACTGGCAGGTTGAAACGCCCATTGAGTTGGTTACCGAAACGCCGCGCCTGCTGCGTCATCTCGTGCGGTGCGCCATCGGGATGCACTGGCAGCCCGACGACCAGCCGCAGCGGCTGCCATTGGTTGATCAACTCGCCCACCGCAGCGAAACGGTATTCGCGATTGCGGTTTTCGACGGTTGTGAGTGCCCGAGCGCAGCGGGTCAGCGTGTTGCCAATCGCCACACCGATGCGCTTTTGTCCGTAGTCGAACGCGAGCAGCGTGGCCGCCGCCGTACTCATGCGTGGCCTGCCTCGCCGGAGAGCATCGTCGATGAGATGCCCAGCAGCGCGAGCGCCGCGTCAAAACGTTGCTCGGCCGGCACGTCAAACACGATCTTCGGATCCGCCTCGACGGTCAGCCAGCCATTCTTCGAAATCTCGTCCTCCAGCTGCCCCGCGCCCCAGCCGGCATGCCCGAGCGTTAGCAGGAAGCGCTTGGGTCCGTTACCGTTCGCGACCGCTTCGAGCACGTCCTTTGACGTGGTCATCTCCAGCCCGCTGGGCACCGACATCGACGACGTATAGTTGCCGCTGCCGACCGGGTCATGCAGCACAAAGCCGCGCTCGGTCTGCACCGGTCCACCGAAATAGACGGGTACGTGCAACAGCGGCTCAATCTCTAACTTTAGGTCGATGCGTGAAAACAGCGCCTGCAGATCGATATCGGTCGGCCTGTTGATCACCAGCCCGAACGCACCGCGCTCGCTGTGATCGCAGAGGTACACCACCGTTCCGGAAAAAGTGGGATCGGCCATGCTTGGCATGGCGATCAGGAACTGGTTGGTCAGGTTGATGCGATCAGTGGTCTTTGACATGTTTCGGATTTTAGCAAAGACCCGAGGGTCTCTAGCGACTTCGACGATGGCACTTTGCCGACTCCACTATAGCCCGGCCACGCGCCGGCTGCCTTCGATTGCACTGGCCAGGTCGAACAGCACGGCAGCTGGATCGGGCAGCGGAATGCAGCCGACGGCGATCTGGACCAACCGCCGCTTGAGCGTCTCGCCCGTTCCCCGCATAGCCCAGCGCGTACGTTGCCACGCCACGCGCGTGCTGAGCAAGCAGCAAGTCCAATCGTGCAATCACATGCTTGGCATGGACTTGCGCAACGTCGCCGCCATCCTGCCATAGTCGAAGCGCGGGCAACGCACCGGCGGCCAGCCGACACACGCCATAAGGATCTGGAGGATCTGGACCCTTTAAATTCATGACGCAATTTTGCCATTCTTCCAGGTAGCCGCCGACCTGCTCAAGCAGCGTCGGCGCGTCGTCGGCATGGGCTCGCAGCACCGGCAGCGGCGAATAGCGCATTCGCATCGCTCGCGACCGATGCAACGAGTCGGCGCTCGGTAGTTCAGATTTGGACCATCTCGAAATCTTCCTTCCGTGCACCGCACTCGGGGCAAGTCCAGTTGATCGGGACATCCTCCCAACGTGTGCCGGGCGCAATCCCCTCTTCCGGAAGACCCGCTTCTTCGTCGTAGATCCAACCGCAAATCAGGCACATCCAACTCTTGTATTCCATCTTGTTGCCGCGTCGAACGAGTGATCCGTTACAATGAAAGGCACGATGGTACCTTGTCGTCGCGTCGCTGCCTAGCAATGGCTATGCAGCGCGGCCGATCCATTCGAAGACACGGGTTCATGTCACCCATGCCGCGGCCATCGCCATCCCCTTGTAACGCTTCACGCCTTCCATGTCCAGCGACGCCCCTCCGATCGTTCTCACCTTTGGCCTGTCGGACCCGACCGGCGCATCAGGCCTGCAGGCCGACCTACTCACGCTAGCCAGCATCGGCTGTCATGGGGTGTCGGTGTTGACCGGCTACGCAGTGCGCGATTCGGCGGCCGCCGGCGACGTGACCGGCCTGGACCCCGAAGCGGTCGCGTCGCAAGCCCGGATGCTACTCGAAGACATGCCGGTTGCCGCCTTCAAGGTCGGCGCGACGACGCGGGCCGAAATTGTCAGTGCGATTGCGGAAGTTGTCGCAGATTATGACGATTTGCCGCTGATTCTGGTTCCGGACTTCACGCTCGACGAGCAGCACATGCTGGCCGGCGACGAGTTGCGCGAGTCGATCGCGGAACTACTCGCGCCCCAGACGACGTTGCTGATCGCAGACCCGGCGACCCTTGTACAGTTGGCACAGCCGGATTCCGACGCCGATCCGATCACGCTCGACGGTGCCATTGCCCACCTGCTCGGGCAGGGCTGCGAATACGTGTTGTGCACCGACGCGCGGCCTTCGCAGCTGCTCAACACGTTGTTCAGCGAAGAAGGTCAGGTCCGTCAGGATGCATGGGACCGCGGCGGTGAGCGGCTGATCGGACTTGCCGATACGCTGAGCGCTGCGATCACGGCACTGCTCGCCAATGGCCAGGATCCAGGCGAGGCAGTGCGCGAGGCGCAGGAGTACGTGCACCAGGCGATCCGGCACGCCTATCGACCGGGCATGGGCGGATACCTGCTAGACCGCTTCTTCTGGGCCCGCACCACGGACGAAGGTCAAAGTCCGCCAGCTGCGGAGCCAAACACGCCAGCCGGCGTGTTGCGCCATTGACCCGGCCCGCTGCCGTTCACGCGAGACAAAACGCCCTCCTGTTCCGGCTACCGTGACCAGCGGCTAGCGGCAGCAGTCAGCGCACTATAAAAAATGCACCGTTGCAGCGGCTCATTGCCGATCTTGCGGGCTTGCTCCCCCCAATCGCGCCATACCGCGCCAACAGCGCAGCCGCATAAAAAACAAACCCCATGTTCCGAAAAACATGGGGTTCGTCAGCAGTCTGAACCCGCATCGCTACGGGTTTTTTGGGTCGGGGGAGCGGCGCCCCCACGGGGCGCCGCCCGGACTCCATTCGGCGCGAGCCGAATTACATGTCCATGCCCATGCCACCCATGCCGCCCGGCATGCCGGCCGGCGCCGGTGCGTCTTCCTTCGGCAACTCGCACACCGCCGCATCAGTCGTCAGCAGCAGGCCAGCAACGGACGCCGCGTTTTGCAGCGCGGTGCGCGTGACCTTCGTCGGATCGACCACACCAGCTTCAACTAGGTCGCCGTATTCGCCGCTCGCCGCGTTGTAGCCGTAGTTGCCCTTGCCGGCCGCCACGGCCGCGACCACCACGCTGGCCTCTTCACCGCCATTCGCCACAATCTGGCGCAGCGGCTCTTCCATCGCACGCAGCACAATCTTAATGCCGGCCTCTTGGTCGGCGTTCTCGCCCTTGACGCTGGCGATCGCAGTACGGGCACGGATCAGCGCAACGCCGCCACCCGGCACGATACCTTCTTCAACGGCGGCACGCGTGGCGTGCAGCGCGTCTTCGACACGCGCCTTCTTTTCCTTCATTTCGACTTCGGTGGCCGCGCCGACTTTGATCACTGCCACACCACCCGCGAGCTTCGCGACACGCTCTTGCAGCTTTTCGCGATCGTAGTCCGACGTCGCTTCTTCGATTTGCGTGCGGATCTGCTTCACACGCGCCTCGATGTTCTTCGCTTCGCCCGCGCCATCAATAATCGTCGTGTTTTCCTTCGCGACTTCGATCCGCTTAGCTTGGCCCAACTCCTGCAGCGTGGCCTTTTCCAGCGACAGGCCGGTTTCCTCGGCGATGACCTGACCACCGGTCAGGATCGCGATATCCTCGAGCATCGCCTTGCGACGATCGCCGAAGCCAGGCGCCTTGACCGCAACGGTCTTCAGGATGCCGCGGATGTTGTTCACCACCAGCGTCGCAAGGGCTTCGCCTTCGACGTCCTCCGCGATGATCAGCAGCGGGCGGCTGGCCTTGGCCACTTGTTCGAGCACCGGCAGCAGGTCGCGGATGTTCGAGATCTTCTTGTCGTGCAGCAGCACGTACGGATTCTCGAGAACAGCGACTTGCTTATCCGGGTTGTTGATGAAGTACGGCGACAGGTAGCCGCGGTCAAATTGCATGCCTTCGACGACTTCGAGTTCGTCGGCGAGCGACTTGCCGTCTTCGACGGTGATCACCCCTTCCTTGCCGACTTTGTCCATCGCTTCAGCGATGCGCTGGCCGATCGACGTGTCGCTGTTGGCCGAGATCGAGCCGACTTGCGCGATTTCCTTGCTCGTCGTGCACGGCTTGCTGATCTTGCGCAACTCGTCGACTGCGGCGGCAACCGCCTTGTCGATACCACGCTTCAGGTCCATCGGGTTCATGCCCGATACAACATACTTCATGCCTTCACGCACGATCGATTGCGCGAGCACGGTCGCCGTCGTCGTACCGTCGCCGGCGTTGTCGCTGGTTTTGGAAGCCACTTCCTTAACCATTTGCGCGCCCAGGTTCTGCAGCTTGTCCTTCAGCTCGATTTCCTTCGCGACGGACACACCGTCCTTGGTCACCGTCGGGCCGCCGAAGCTGCGCTCGAGCACGACATTGCGACCCTTCGGGCCGAGCGTCACCTTCACTGCGTTGGCGAGAATGTTCACACCCTCGACCATCTTCGCACGGGCGGAATCGCTAAATACGACGTCTTTAGCTGCCATCTTCTAACTCCTTGAAATCTTTGGAAAGCCGAACGCGACCGTTACTTCTGGACGACCGCCATGATGTCTTCTTCGCGCATGACGAGCAACTCTTGCCCATCAACTTTGACCGTTTGGCCGGCATACTTGCCAAACAACACACGGTCGCCCACCTTGACGTCGAGCGCGATTTGCGCGCCCTTGTCGTCACGTTTGCCCGGGCCGATGGCCAGGACTTCGCCCTGATCAGGCTTTTCAGCCGCTGCCTCGGGGATCACGATGCCCGACGCAGTCTTGGTTTCCTGGTCCAGACGCTTGACGATGACGCGATCGTGCAAAGGACGAAGGTTCATACACACTCCTTTTGTATTCAGGCTGAAGAACGCTTTTTAACGTTGGCGCCCGGCAAGCCAGGCACCCTGGTGGCACGGGTTGTTAGCACTCACGTGCGACGAGTGCTAATTATATGGACGGGTGAGGACTATTTCAAGAACCCAAATTGTCCCTAGCGCGCAGCATCGCGCTTACAGATGCCACTTAACCGTGGCCGTCAGCGTACGGGGTTCACCAGGCATGTTGAACATGTCAGCATTGCCATGCGCCGAGATGAAATAGCGGCGATCGAACAGATTGTCCAGCGTCAGCGTCACATCCATTTTCTTGCTGCGATAGCCGGCGCCCAAATTGAATACGGTAAACGAAGGCAGCGTGACCTGATCGCTCGCAGAGGCGTAGCGCGCTGATTGGAACTGTGCGCCGGCGGCCGCGTAAAAGCCGTAGGGAAGCTCGCGCTTGAGCCACAGGCTTGCGCTATGGCGTGGCATCAGGCCCGGCGTGTTGCTGGCCAGCGTCAGCCCGGCCGCCGTCGATTGCGGCGATCCGTCAACCGTGCCACTCAAATACGCATAACCGGCATAGACGGACCACTTCGGTGCGATTTCGCCGGAAAAGCCGGCCTCGAAACCCCGTACGTGCTGAGTGCCGATCGGCAGCGCATAGCCGGGGTTGGCCGGATCGCCAATTTGTTGGTTCGTTTGCCGCATGTCGAACAGCGCAACCGTAGCCGTCGCCTTGCCACCGAGGTCGAACTTCGAACCGACTTCGTATGCGGTGGTCTTTTGCGGCGCCAGCGCTGCGCCATTGGCGAACGCACCCGAGCTGATCAGGGTATCAGCAAGCGGCGAGAAAGACTGGCTGAGCGAGCCATAGAGCGTCAGCCACTCGAGCGGCTCGTAGATCAGCCCGACGCGCGGACTCCATGCGCGGTCGGTACGGGCAAGATTCACGTTGGACGACGTGTAATCGTGGCGAATCTGATCCAAATAGTCAAAGCGCAGGCCGGCGAGCAGCTTCCACTGCGGTGTCAATGTCACCAGGTCCTGCGCGTACACGCCGGCCAGGCCGACAACCGTCGCTGCATTCGTGCGCGCCGGCATCCCGGCCGGCACGCCAGGTAAATCGATCAGCTGTGGATGGTACAGATCATACGTTGTCACTTTCGATACGCCATAGATCGTGTCGAATTTCTGCTGCTGCGACAGTTCGATCCCATACAGCAGTTCATGACGCATGCCGAGCAGCGTCGCTTGCTGCGTCAGCTCAAATACGCCGTCCACGCCATGCTCGGTCCGTTGGCGCGTCGACTGGTCGAGCGTGACGCTCGGGTGCACAGCCGCCTTGATCGGCTGGAACGTGACATAGTTTTTCCGCTCCAGTGAGAAATCATAGGCACGCAGCGCGCCGTGGAAGGCTAGCGAATTGTTGAAGCGGTGATCGAGCGACACCGTTGCACTTTTCGCCAAGGCGTCATTGTATGAGCTGTTCGCCGCATCGGCAGAGCCGTAGTAAGTGTTGATCGGCACATCGACCGGCCGCTCCCTATAGGCAGGCAAGCCCTGATCGGACGTGCGGCGATCATGTAGGTAGTCGAACTCAACGTTCACTACTGTATCCGGACTCAGCTTGAATTGCGCCGAAGGCGCGACTGCTTGGCGGTTCAACGCGAATTGATCGCGAAAACTACGCGAATTATCCACGGCGCCGGTGATACGCAAGCGTGCCGCATCACTCGCGTTCCAGCCCATGTCGATTTCACCGCGACGCTCGCCACGCGAGCCAAGCATCACGCCGATATCCCGCACTGGCTCCGCCTGTGGCCGCTTAAGCACACGATTGACGATGCCCCCTGCCGAGCCGCGCCCGTACAGTACCGCTGCCGGTCCTTTTAAAATCTCGATCCGCTGCACATTGGACAAGTCGCGATAGTACATCGCGTCGTCGCGTAGGCCGTCGACATACTGGTCCGTGATGCTGTTAAAGCCACGGATCGTGATTTGGTCGCGCTGGCCATCGCCGACTGAAAAGCCGACTCCCGGCACGTTGCGCAACGTGTCCTGCATCGATGCCGCATTCTGGTCATCGATCACCGCGCGTGGCACGATGTTGATAGTCTGCGGCACATCCATCAGCGACATGTCCGTCTTAGTGCCGGCACGCGAACAGCTTGCATCATAGGATCCATGCGCGGCCGACGCGCTGACCGCAATCGTGGGCAGCACGGGCTGTGTAACCCCGTCCTGTGCAAAACCCGACTTTACGCTGATGAATAAAGGGGCGATCAGCAGAGCACGATAAGTCTTTTTGTTACGCGTCATTGGTAATATGCCTACGAGTTGCGGCGAAAAGGCGCGCTAGAACCCTCGTCCGGGCAGCGCGGACACTTAGAACAGGCTATAAGCCACTAAATAATAGTGATAATCATTTACATTATCAACTACAATAGCAGGGTCGCCACCGGTTCGTCGTTGCGCGCTCACGACAAGCAGCATCGCCGCCCCACCCGTCCCCCACAGCAATCCACAGCATCGCAACGCACAGCGTCGCAACGATGTACATTGCGCCGTCCATGCTGCTCGTCGCGGTACGGCCCTCGCCGATTCATTACCCCAGGCTAATCATGCCGCTGGACAAGTCGATGCTGCTAACCAGTGCAATGCCACCGGCTGCCGCCGTACCCGAGAAATGTCAGCGGACGGTTCCATCCAGAACACCGGCTGCGCGATACGTGCGCAGACCGCGTGACACGGCGCCGAGCGCGTGCAAAACCTACGATAGAACTTCGTCAATGCCTTCCTTCAGAACGAAACTATAATAATGCGCTGATCACGACGGACCGTAGTGCCTGCGCTGCGGCACTTGCTGGAGCAGCGCGACCAGCATGTTGAGTCATGCGCACAACGCGCACGCCCAGGCCAAACGTGTGCAAACAGGCAGCACGGATGTGGACGTGCCGCATGATTGGCCGCTCCGAATCCATTACGCCATGCAGATTCGATCCCGACTGTTTCGACGCACGTGCATGATGATCGTTGCGAGTTTGCTCGCCGCGTGCTCGTCGCCCAAACCGCTGTATCAGCAAGAACAATTTGATGCGACGAGCAGTCCATACACGCGCACGTTTCATCAGAAGGCCGCCCCCCCAGCCGACGCACCGCTCAAGATGAACATGCCCGTGATGCCGACTCCGTCGGCCATGCCACTGCAGGTCCGCTCAGCCGGCGCAGACGTCGAAGCGGCCGCCGCTGCGTCGGCTGAAGCAACCCCAAAATCTGCACCAGCATCGGGTTCCATCGCAGCGTCGGGCGCCGTTGCCGTCCCGGCTTCCAATGTGGGTGCCAGTCCCGCTCGAGCGCCAGCCTCTACCTCCATGCCGGCGCCAGCCGTATCGATCCCGGCTTCGGTGTCCCCCGCAACGTCTAACGCGGCACCCGCACCCGCAGCCGCAGCCGCATCGGCTCCAGCATCGACTCCGGCATCCGCTCCGGCGCCGGGCTCAACTCCGGCAATGATTGCCCCGCTATCTTTATAAGGTATCGCAGTATCAGCGCCGCTCGAGACGTATCGGCGATCTAACGCGATGCATTCCCGCTGCCGTGACATAAACGCCGCCCGCGCCTAGTTTGCGCGGCACCAGGTCTGCGCGACGCGTCAAAATATTGACCGTCCGCTAAGCGTCGTTAGCCACTCGAGCGCCTGCATACCAGCCAGTGAATTGCCGTTCGTGTCCAGCGCGGGAGACCACACGCAGATGCCGAACTCCCCTGGCAATACCGCAACAATGCCGCCACCGACGCCGCTTTTGGCGGGCAATCCAACACGGTAGACGAAGTCTCCGGCGGCATCGTACGTACCGCAGGTGAGCATTAATGCGCTCAAGCGTTTCGCCGGGCTCGCGCCGAGCACGCGCTCGCCACTGTGCGGCACCACGCCACCGTTGGCCAGGAATAAGACCGATCTAGCCAGGTCGACACAGTTCATTTCGATCGCACACTGCCGGCAATACGCGTCGATCACCGTGTCCACTGACATCTGCAGGTTACCGAAGCTCTTCATGAAATGCGCCATTGCGCGATTTCGGTCCGAATGCGCGAGTTCCGATTCCGCGACGTTGGCACTGTAGTCGATATCCGAGCGCCCGGCCAGACGACGCATGAATTGCACGAGCGCTGTTTCCGCCTGGACGAAACGCCGGCATAGCACGTCGGTGACAACCAGGGCACCTGCATTGATGAAGGGGTTACGCGGCACTCCGTTTTCATGTTCGAGCTGCACCAGTGAATTGAACGCATTGCCCGATGGCTCCCGGCCAACGCGTTGCCACAACGCGTCGCCTTGCAACTGAAAGGCCAGGGTGCACGCAAACAGTTTCGAGATGCTCTGGATCGAGAACGGAACCCAAGCGTCGCCGGCGCAGAAGACCTCGCCTCGCAACGTGACAATTGCCATGCCGAAATGCGACGGGCCGACCTTCGCAAGCTCGGGAATATAGTCCGCGACGCGGCCTTTGCCGAGCCACGGCGTGACGTCGTGCTGAATTTTATGAAGGATCGCCTGATAGTCCATTGCGGCAGGCCGTCGGAGATCGCGGGACCGCGATTCTAGCGGGGCCACGGTCTGCTGTCGACCCATTGTCGAGTACGCCACACACACGTAGGCGTCGTCGACGATACCCGTGCGGATTTGCCGGGGTGGTCCATTGCCCTCTATATCGGCATTCGGGTTGACGTCGGCCGCGTGTGCGCCGTCGCTGCGTTCCAACTTCTTGGGACTGCCGCCGCACACCCAGCGGCACGCTGATAGGTGGCGCGAACTCCCGCGGTGCGGCACGGTCTATTGGCGATGCAAAAAACACACCATCCATCACCTATTCTCCATCGACCAGCGCACAACGCACAACACTCAGCTTGCGGCCGCTCTCAGTTTGACTGCACTTCGGCCAGATTGCTGCACGGCCGTATGCTCACGCTCGTATGGATTGCGCTAACGCTTTGGACACCGATGCCGGCGGTGGGCTCATCACAGCAGTCCGACGCAAGCGCCGGCGCACACGCGGCCGAACCTGCGCCGCGGCCAAGATTGACCGCACAATCGACCGTCGACACAGTCAAACCGATCATCGAAACGGCGTCCACGCCTATCGCGTCACCCGTCCCCAGTTCATCTGCTGCCCCGGGCTCATCTGCTGCCCAAGGCTCATCGGCTGCCCTGGGCTCATTGGCTACCTCGGCCTCCGGGCAACCGGCTGCCCCGAGACAATCGTCTGCCGTAGACTCATCATCGATGCCGGTTCCAACGCAAACGCCAGCCTCGTCACCCGCGCGGCCACCGGCCCAACCCACGGCCTCGGCCACCCACGCGCCACCGTCCACCGCCCCCGTACTGCCGCGCTATACCAATGTGCCTTCTGCGCTCGACTATCGGAAGCTGTATGTGCAGTCTGTCAACCGCACCCTGTCGATACCCGCCGCTGCCCAAGCGCACTATGGGCAACTGCTGCAGAACGCGCTCGCCCAAGCCGGCTTGCCTGACGTGGCAAGCGAATTCGTCGCCGTCGTGGACCGCAATCCATTCGTACAAGCATTCGTGTTGATGTGGCGTCAGACGCCGTCGGATCCTTGGCAGGTGATTGGCGCATCGCCTGTTTCTACCGGCATGCCAGGTCTCTATGACCATTTCATCACGCCGCTCGGGGTATTCCGGCATACTCCGGACAACATGGACTTTCGCGCCGAAGGCACGTTCAACGACAATGGCATTCGCGGCTATGGCGCGCGCGACCAGCGAATCTACGACCTCGGATGGACGCAGGCACAGCGCGGCTGGGGTAACCGCGCAATGAGCCAGATGCGGCTGCAAATGCACGCTACCGATCCCGGCCGGCTTGAATCGCTGCTCGGCATGCGGCACTCGAAAGGCTGTATCCGAATCCCGGGCACGCTCAATACGTTTTTGGATCACTACGGCATACTGGACGCTGACTATGAGACGCGCATCCGGGAAGGCCAGCTCCTATGGGTGCTTAAGCCGAATCGCGAGGCATCGCGCTGGGCCGGGCGCTATATCGTAATCGTCGATGGCGGCGCAACACAGCGTCCGACGTGGTCGCCGGTGCCGCGCGGCGCCAAGGTCAAGCATGGTGCGCAGATCGACACCGCCGACTGATAGGATCCGCGTCCGATAGAGGCTTGGTGCACGCCGGCGGCCGTCACGTTGCAGATCGTCACGATCGTGCTGTTCACGTTCCTGTGCTACCTAAGCATTGGCTTGCCGCTCGCGGTGCTGCCCGGCTATGTCCATGACGACCTGGGCTATGGCTCGGTCATTGCCGGCGCTGCAATCAGCATCCAATACGTATCGATACTGCTCATGCGGCCACTCGCCGGCCGCATGGCGGATAAAATCGGACCCAAGAAGACCGTCATGCGCGGCTTGCTCACATACGGGGCAAGTGGCGTGCTGCTGGATGCAGCGCTATCGTTGACCGTATTCGGCACGCTGTTTTGCGGCGCGCGACTGCTATTCGCCGGTGCCATCAAAAAGCATGGCGGCTTTCGCGTCGCCATCGCATCGTTCCTGGTCGAAACATGCGGCCTGCTGACGCTGTGGCTCGCGCCCATCCCGCAAGTAGCGCTGGCCGGCGCGGCGCTGATCGGGTTGGGTTTCGCGCTGGTCTTCCCCGCACTGGGTGTCGAAGCCGTCGCGCTGGTGCCACCGGCCAGCCGCGGTGCGGCGTTGTCCGCCTATTCCGTATTCCTCGATTTGTCTCTGGGCCTCACCGGGCCCCTGGCTAGACTGATCGCCAGCGACTTCGAGTATGAATCGGTCTATCTGTTTGCCGCAGTCGCCGCTGTGCTGAGTATTGTATGGGCGCGCTGACATAATAGACTGAGGCACTTCGCCGGCCTAAGGGAGCCGCTTCGCGGAACGCCAGCTCCATCGCGCTAACCGAAAACAAATCCAAACCAATACAGGAAAATTTTTTCTAATTTGCACGAATATCGGAATTAAAAACCAAAATAGTCGAATACACCAAGACAATATTACCGAAAATGCATGGCATAGTATCTTTTAGACACCAGCAATCCTACGGCACAAGAGCGCCGGGATAATTTGAAACTAAGCGTGGAGTTATAGGCGCCAGCTGTTTTCCGACCGTGGCCAATCGTCGAGTCGCATCACGATAAAGTGGTAAAGCCGAGCGAGCCGGTGAAGATATTCATCTTTAGCAGCCTAACAACGGCCGCGTATGCAGACAGTTATTCACTGAATGCAACAACGGAACAGAATTGCGTGCACCTGTTTACAATTTTGAAATAGCTGACACAAAGCGCCGAAGTTGCATCTACCCCGTGTACGGGAGGGCAGATGCATGAAAGTGCCGCGGTACTGGGGACAATAACATGATATCGGAGCGCATTACGCGCTGCGGGTGCGTCCACTCATCGATGCGATCCGCTTACCAATTGTCGATTTTTGTCGCTCCCCGTTTGCTTGATCTCCGCAATCCTCTATAAACTGTCTGAGATCCCGAATGGATTTCCCCAACGGAACACCGAAGGCCGGGCAACTTTAATATGGGAAAAACAATCGGCTGTCAAACATAACTTTCTCGACCACGAGCTCAGAATGAATCAGATCCAGGCCATGCGCGTGTTTACCCGGGTCGCGGAAACACAGAGTTTTCGGCGCGCGGCACAGCAACTGAATGTCTCCAATGCCTTGGTCACGCGTTCGATCGCGACATTGGAAGCCCACCTGAACACGCGGCTTATCAATCGCACGACACGCAACGTGTCGTTGACGGAGGCAGGATACGTTTACCTACAGGGTTGCCGTCGACTGCTCGAGGAACTTGACTTCATCGAAGCAACCGTGGTCAACGGTGACGACGAGCCTCGCGGCACATTGCGCGTCGCCGCTTCGGCATCGCTTTGCGACGAATTGATCGGACTGGTCGAAGAGTTTCGCCAGCGTCACACACGGATCCGCTTACATGTCACGCTGGGTGACCAGGCCGTAGACGCGCTCGGCGACAGCTACGACGTCGGTCTAGTGCAAGCCGCGGTGGCGCCGGGTAATGGACTCTCCAGCCAGATCCTGAGTTCGTGCGCGTCGGTGATCGTCGCTTCGCCGGATTACCTGCTCGAGCACGCCGCGCCGCAAACGCCCAATGACCTGCTTGCGCTGTCGTTGCTAGCGCAATCGCACAGTGACCGCAGCCGGCTCTGGCATCTGCGCGATGCGCACGGCGCCGAGTACCAGTTGGCGATGCCCGAGCCGATCTACGTGGTGAACAGCGCACAGATGCTACGCGCCGCGGCTGTCGGCGGCATGGGCATCGCGTTGCTGCCGCAGCGTGTGGTCGAGCGTGACGTGGCCAGCGGCAGCCTGGTCCAGCTATTGCCCGACTGCGAGATTCTGGAAAGTCAGACCACGCTGTCCGTAGTCTACCCGGAGCGGCAATACATGGCGGCTAAGACGCGCGCCTTCGTCGAGTTTGTCTGCGCACACTACGGCCAGGCCGACGACAGTGGCTATGACGCCGAGCAAGGCACCCCTGCACCGCAGTGCAACGCAGGCCGCGGCACGCCAGAACGGCAACATCCGGCCGACGCGATGGTCACACGCGGCAACCCAAGCGGTTCGGCCAACAGCACGAAGAGTCCGCACGCCACGGCGCAACCGGCATCGCGCCCCGCGGCGCCATGGCCTTTTGCGACGGGGGAGTGGCGCGTCAGTTGACCGGCCACGCCTGCGCCTGACGAGGCCACAGCCGGCGCGCCACGTCGCCGCGTCAATCCGTGACGCATGCGATAGGTATTCCTCGGCGTCACCGTGATAGCCGCAGCACTCGGCCAGCGCATCGGCTTCACGCTCGTGTATCTCGACGGGAAAATGCGACGCAGCGAGCATGCCACGTGCAACCTCTCCGGCACCCGCGAGCCGCTCGGATCGACAAACGCCCGAATCCCGTTAACCTTGCCGGGATGCCATTGCGAGACCGGTCCGAGCACGTAGTCGACATCGTCGCGATCCGCGCACTCGAGCAAGGGCGGCACGGGCCAAATATCCGGCTCCACCGGCAGTGCCAATACGAATTCGCGAACAACGAGAGTGATGGCCGTCGAATACTGTGACAAGGGTGCGGCGTGCAGCGTCATCGTCCGGCATGACATCCATTACATCACGCCCAAGATGAACACTCGCTGACAATCCGCACTGATCGCACAAAAAACGTACCGTTTCCCGTACAGCCCGCGCAGTGCCGCCCGCGGCCGGCACTGCGCGCGAACTGCCGCTCGGCCTATGACAACGCGTCGCTGCCGGAACTGGCACTGGCGCTCATGCGCGAAGAAGCAAGCGGCTATTGAGCCATGCTCAACGAAGGGCTCACGGGTGCCCGCGGTTCGCCGCCGGCGCCGGGCGACACGGCGGCACAGTATGAGCTGATGGCCGCGCGGCGCACGACTGGTGCGCAATCGCCGGCGAATCGCCATCGACGACGTCCGGCAGCAGGGCTTCCCCGGATACAGTAAGATGGTGTTTCACGGCCTCCGGGGCACGCGCACCCTGCGTGCCCGAACCGCGGTTCCCCACCCCGAAGCCTGCCCATGCCCTTGCCGCTCATCACTATTGCCATTGTCGCCTTCGGCATCGGTACCACCGAGTTCGTGATCATGGGATGGCTGGTAGACGTGGCGCGTGACCTGCGCGTATCGATTCCGGCCGCCGGCATGCTGGTGTCCGGATACGCGCTGGGCGTCACGATGGCGCTCGGTGCGCTTGGGCTGGCAGCTTGGAACAATCTGGAGCGGCGCGCGCCGGCCTGCGTAACACCTTCCTGAGCGCCAGAACAACCCACGCCGCCTGCTGCGATCACCCGCGGGCGCGGCGCCACGATAACGGGCCTGCCGCCATTGGTACGCCGGCCCCATAATACTACGAATGAAAGCTATCTTTACACGCGACTTCTTTGCGTTAATCGTCAGCGTTGCCGTCGTCGGGCTAGGCATCGGCGCCACGTTGCCGCTCACCGCCCTGGCGTTGATGCAAGCCGGCTATGGCTCGCACGTGATCGGCATGCTGACCGCCGCGCAGGCGGGCGGCGGTATCGCGATCGTGCCATTCGCAGCACGCATCACGTCGCGTATCGGCGCACGCCGCGCCATCATCGGCACGGTGTGGATAACGTCGATCGCGACGCTTGCGATGCAGTTGACGGTCAACCTCATTGCCTGGGCGCTTCTGAGGGCGATCGCTGGCGCCGCTTTGATGCTGCTGTTCACGATCACCGAAGCCTGGGTGAACCAGCTCGCCAACGATCGATCGCGTGGGCGCATCGTCGCACTGTACGCGACCAACTTCACGCTGTTCCAGATGGCTGGCCCGCTGCTGGTCAGCATGATCGCCGACTACCCGGGATGGCGTTTTGCATTGTGCGGCGCGATCTTCCTGCTGGCGCTGCCGGGGCTGTGGATGATGCGCATCGCCCACGACATCGGCCCAGCCGACGATGAACCTCATGGCGCCTGGCAAACGGTATTACCCCGCATGCCGGCACTAGTGGTCGGTGCGGGCTTTTTTGCGCTGTTCGATACACTAGCCTTGTCGCTGCTACCGCTGTTTGCGATCCACCATGGCGTCGCAACGGAACTGGCCGTCGTGTTCGGCTCTGCGATCCTGCTCGGCGATACGGTGTGCGCGTTTGCCCTTGGATGGCTGGCCGATCACGTCGGCCGGGCGCGCGTGCACTTGGGCGCCGCGCTGGTCGTGGCGCTGCTGCTGCCGACATTGCCGATGATCGCCGCGCAGCCGTGGCTGCGCTGGCCTGTGCTAATCGTGCTCGGCGCGGCCGCGGGCGGGATCTACACGTTGTCGCTGGCGGCGATCGGCGAACGTTTTCGTGGCCCGGCGCTGGTCACCGCCAGCTCATTGATCGGTGCATCGTGGAGCGTGGCGAGTTGCTTTGGGCCGATGATTGCCGGCGCGCTGATGCGCACGATCAGCCCTGACGCGCTGGTCGGCGTGCTGTTCGCCGGCGTCGTCATGTTCATCTGCGCGCATCTGTGGGAACAGCATGCTGCGCGGGCCGCGACGCAAGGCTAAACAAGAGCCGTGAACTGCCCGGTTCACCAGCCCGAACATAAAGCCACCGGTATCAGCAACCTTCGAGCACCCGGCGCATCGGCGTGCGACCGGTGGCATGCCGCTCGGCGCAACCGCGTCAGCCAAATTTTTGTCGATGCGACAGCCGCGGCGACTGCTACTATTTCGATAATGATTCCGCCGTCCCTTCCTGAACTCGTCGCCGCCGCGGTACGCCATCCTTACTTCGCCGAGCGCGTGTTGCTACACGCAGGTGCAACGGCGCACGGCCGGCACAATGGCCTGGAGTTGACCAGCCAGTACCAGCCGATCTTTGACGTGGGCTCGCGGGGCTTTGCGCAATCGTTGGCCGCCGATGCGCACGCGGCCGACCGCTTCGGCGACGACATCGGCTACCAGGCGAGGACACAGGCCGCGTCAGCAGGCGCGGAGCGGACGCCGGTGCGCGATCCGTTCGACTCGACCGTCGACGATCAGGATCTGGTGGCACTGGACCGGCTGTCGCGGCTTGTGCACGCGATCAACTTCTTCGGCGTGCAGCGCAGCGGCCTGCTATTTCTGAACGTGCATGAACGGTTATTGAAGAGCGTCAAGTACGACCACGGACGCCATTTCTCGACCGTGCTCGTGTCGCTCGGCTTGAATCCGGCGCGTGTGGTCATCGAGCTGCCGGAGATGGCCGTCGCGCATCGCACGTTTCTTGGCTACTTGACCAAGAGCTACCAAAGTTATGGCTTCAAGGTCGCGGGCAACCTGCCCAATGCCGGCCAAATTCTGTCAGTGTCGGACATGGCGCGGCTGGACTTCATTAAAATGAATTCGGGCTCGGCGTTGCGCGATGCAGTGGTCAAGCCACTGGTGAGTTACGCGAGCCGGCTGAAGATCCCGCTGATCTTCACGCACGTCATGGACGAAGCGCAGTTCGAGTTACTGCAGCAATACGATGTGCGGTACGTACAAGGTCCGGTGTTTGACTCGGTCGGCTCGATCTAGCGGACCGCGCGAGCGTCGTCTATCCGATGCCGTGCATCAACACTCCAGCGCGCAGGCCGGCGGCCATGCTGTGCCAAGCGCGGCCTCGACTTCCTGCTCGATTGTGACGACCGGATAGCCCGTCTGTCTCGGTCCGCATCGCGATCGCGCGTGTCGATTTCACAACCGACGTGCCGTCAGTCTTGCGCGACACCGCGGGGCTGGCGCAGACTGCACGCTACGCGCCGCGTGCGGTGCGGCCATGGCTGTGCCGCGCGCCGTGGACGCGCCTGCTCCATCCCAACTTAGAACGCTGAGGTATTTCGCGATGATCCTGTCTTCCACCGAGTCATCCCCGACGCTCCCCCCCC
>NZ_JAHLKN010000037.1:0-96705 GCF_021498065.1 Mycetohabitans sp. B3
CTCCCCCCCCCGTGCCGCCCCCCATCGCTCGCTCGATGTCGGCGTCATCGGCAATTGTGCGTTCAGCGCGCTGATCGACAGGATGGGCTGCGTTGTCTGGAGCTGTCTGCCGCGCTTTGATGGCGATCCGGTCTTCAACGCACTGATCGACACCTCGGACCACGCCGGCCTGTGGAGCATCGAACTCGAGAACTATGCGCGTGGCGAGCAGTTCTACGAGCCGAACACCGCAGTGCTGCGCACGCGCCTGTACGACACGAACGGACAGGGTATCGAGATCACCGACTTCGCGCCGCGCTTCTACTCGCGCGGGCGTTATTTCCGCCCCACGACGATGGTGCGCCGCGTGAAGCCGCTGCAAGGCGCGGTGCGCATCACGGTACGGCTGCGCCCGCGTTTTGACTGGGGCCGGCTGCCACCGGCGATCACGCACGGCAGCCACCACATCCGCTATGTCGGCCCCGCGCAAACGCTGCGACTCACGACCGACGCGCCGTTGTCCTACATCGTCGCGGAACAGCAGTTCCTGCTCGATCGCGAGGTCAACTTCATCCTCGGACCGGACGAGACGCTTGCCACAGGCATCGAGAACACCGCGCGCGATTTCGAGCAGGACACGATCCAATACTGGCGCACGTGGACTGGCCGGCTCGCGATACCGCTGGAGTGGCAGGATGCGGTGATTCGCGCGGCGATCACGCTGAAGCTGTCGCTGTTCGAGGATACCGGTGCGATCATCGCCGCGATGACCACCAGCATCCCAGAGGCACCGAGCAGCAGCCGCAACTGGGACTACCGCTATTGCTGGCTGCGCGATGCGTTCTTCGTCGTACGTGCGCTGAACAGTCTGTCCGAGGTCGGCACGATGGAGGACTACCTGCGCTGGCTGCGCAACATCGTGCTGCGCTCCAAGGGCGGACATATCAAACCGCTGTACGGCATCGGCCTGGAAGCGTCGCTGCCGGAGTCGATCGTCGAGCATTTGGGCGGATACCGCGACCACGCGCCGGTGCGCGTGGGCAACCAGGCGCACGAGCACTTCCAGCACGATGTGTACGGCAACATCATCCTGGGTGCGACGCAGGCTTTCCATGACCGGCGCCTAATACGCCCGGCCGGCCTGTTCGAGTTCGAGCACCTGGAAGCCGTCGGCGAAAATGCCTATCGAATCTATACAAAGCCGGATGCCGGCATGTGGGAGCTGCGCTCGCGCGCGCGCATCCATACGTCGTCGGTGCTGATGAACTGGGCCGCTTGCGACCGGCTCGCAAAGATCGCGCATACGCTCAGGCTGCCCGAGCGCGAGATGCTGTGGCGCGGGCGCGCCGACGCGATCCGCGAATACTTGCTGAATAACGCGTGGAATGAGGCGCGCGGCGCGTTCGCTGAAAGTGTCGGCGGCCAGGATCTGGACGCGAGTGTGCTGCTGATGGCCGAAGTCAACATGATCGACCCGAAGGATCCACGCTTCGTATCCACTGTCGAAGCGCTCGAGCGCTCGCTGTGCGACGGGCCCTACATGCGGCGCTATGAAGCACCGGACGACTTCGGCAAGCCGGAAACCGCGTTCAACATCTGCACATTCTGGCGCATCGACGCGCTGGCTAGGATCGGCCGTCGTGAAGACGCGCGCGCGATCTTCGAAGCGATGCTGGCGGCGCGCAATCACCTCGGATTGCTATCAGAAGACACGCACCCGGTCACCGGCGAGATGTGGGGCAACTTCCCACAGACCTACTCGATGGTCGGCATCATCAACTGCGCGATGCGGCTTTCCGCACCGTGGGATTCGGTCATCTGAGCGAAGCGCTTAACGCATTGGCAGCGCCCACCGTTCAGGAAAACAAATCTTCGTAGTTTGCCGGTCAAACTGTCGATTTCCTCGGCGGTGGCACTCCCTGCCCCGTTACCGCCGCGCTACGCTACGGCGGATTTTTACGACGGGGGTTCGATGATCAAGGTTTGGTCCGGCACCAGCCGTGCGCAGGCACGCCACGCGCAGCCTCGCTACAGGATTCGGATTCGCGAAGCACGCAAAGCTGGCGCCGGCATGCTCAGCTCTTCAGGCGGTACCCGGTCTTGAAGATCCACGCGACGATCGCCATAAACAGCGCCAGGCATGAGATCGTCACGCCCAGGCAGACGCCGATGCTCACCTCGGCCTCGCCCTGAAAACTCCAGCGAAATCCGCTGACCAGATACACGACTGGGTTAAACAGTGCCACCGTGCGCCAAAACGGCGGCAGCATGTCGATCGAATAGAAGCTGCCGCCGAGAAACGTTAGCGGCGTGATGATCAGCAACGGCACGACCTGTAGCTTCTCGAAGTTGTCGGCCCACACGCCGATGATGAAGCCGAACAGCGCGAATGTGAACGCGGTCAGCAGCAGAAACAACAGCATGAAACCCGGATGGTTGACCTGGACCGGCACGAACAAGTGGGCCGTCGCGAAAATGATCAGTCCCAGCATGATCGACTTGGTCGCGGCCGCACCAACATAGCCGATCACGATCTCGACGTACGACACCGGCGCGGACAGCAGCTCGTAGATCGTCCCGGTGAAACGCGGAAAGTAGATGCCGAACGAGGCATTCGAGATGCTTTGCGTGAGCAGCGACAGCATGATCAGTCCGGGCACGATGAATGCCCCGTAGCTCACGCCGTTGACATGCTGGATACGCGAGCCGATGGCCGCACCGAACACGATGAAATACAGCGACGTTGAAATCACTGGCGACACGATGCTCTGCATCAGCGTGCGCCAGGTACGCGCCATCTCGAAGCGATAGATCGCACGGATCGCATACACGTTCATCACAGCGCCTCCTGTCGTGATGGTTCGCGGCGCTCTTGCATGAGGCTCACGAAGATGTCCTCCAGCGAGCTTTGCGTCGTCTGCAAGTCCCTGAACGCGATATTCGCGTCATCCAGCGCGCGCAGCAACTCGATGATACCCGCGTGCTCAGCACGCTCGTCATAAGTGTAGATTAGCTCGTTGCCGCCGCGCGCCAGCTCAAGCCGGTATGCAGCAAGCTGCTGCGGGACGCGCTGCAGCGGCATGTGCAGTTGCAGCGTGAGTTGCTTCTTGCCGAGCTTGCGCATCAACTCGGTCTTCTGATCGACGAGAATGATCTCGCCGTTGCGGATCACGCCGATGCGATCGGCCATCTCCTCCGCTTCATCGATATAGTGCGTGGTCAGGATAATCGTCACGCCGCTGTCGCGCAACGAGCGCACGAGTCGCCACATGTCGCGCCGCAACTCGACGTCCACGCCTGCGGTCGGCTCATCTAGAAACAATATACGCGGCTCGTGCGACAGCGCCTTGGCAATCATCACGCGCCGCTTCATACCGCCGGACAGCGTGCGGATCTTGTTGTCCTTCTTGTCCCAGAGCGACAGCGCCTTGAGCACTTTTTCGATATGCGCAGGATCGGCCGGCTTGCCGAACAGGCCGCGGCTGAACGAGACCGTGCCCCAGACCGATTCGAACGTGTCAGTGGTCAACTCTTGCGGCACCAGCCCAATGGTCGCGCGCGCGGCGCGATAATCGGTGATGATGTCATGGCCGTCGACCGTCACGCGGCCCGCGCTCGGATTGACGATACCGCAGATAATGCTGATCAGCGTCGTCTTGCCCGCGCCGTTCGGCCCGAGCAGTGCGAAGATTTCGCCACGCCGGATATCGAGGTTGATGTCGTGCAGCGCCTGGAACCCAGACGCATACGTCTTCGAAAGGTTGGATACGGAAAGAATCGTTTGCATGTTTGGGACGATAACAGAAGCCATCGTTTTGTTCAGCCTCGACGTCCCCCGAAATACGCTGGCCACGGCCCCCGATACGAGGGTGAGCGGCGGCGGTGCGCTGTTATGTTATATCATCTATTCTCGTGCGATGACGCCAGCACGCCCGCGCCCGGTCGCTGTCGGAGCGGGCCTTTCGTCGATCCCGGTCCGCCGCGTCGCGGACCTATCCGGAGCCGTTTGATGAAACGCCTTGTCGCAACCGTTGCCACATCGATCGCCCTGTGCCTGCCGCTATTGACCGCCGCACCCGCACGCGCTGCGGCCTCCCAGACGATTCAAGTCGTCGCAGCCGAAAACTTCTATGGCGAACTGGTCCAGGCGCTGGGCGGCCCGCATGTGTCGGTCACCAGCATTCTGAGCAACCCCGAGCAGGATCCGCACCTGTTCGAAGCCAGCCCCAAAACCGCGCGCGCGCTCGCCTCCGCGCAACTGGTCGTCTACAACGGCGCGAACTACGATCCATGGCTGCCCAAGTTGCTCGCCGGCGCGCGCGCAAACCGCCAGGCGCGCACCGAGATCGTCGCCGCCGAGCTGGTGGGCAAGAAGCCGGGCGACAATCCGCACCTGTGGTACCTGCCCGCGACCATGCCGGCGGTGGCGCGTGCGGTCAGTGCGTTCCTCGTACAGGCGGATCCGGCGCACAAGGCCGACTACGCCATCCGACTGACGCAATTTATCGACTCGCTCAAGCCAATCGATGAGAAAATTGCAGCATTGAAACAACGTTATCAAGGCGCGCCGGTGACCGCGACGGAACCCGTGTTCGGCTACATGGCCGAGGCCATCGGCTTGACGATGCGCAACGAACGTTTTCAGCTTGCGGCAATGAACGAGACGGAGCCCAGCGCGGCCGATGTCGCCGCCTTCGAGCGCGACTTGAGGACGCAGCAGGTGAAGGTGCTCATTTACAACAGCCAGGCCAGCGACACGTCGACCCAACGGATGCTGAAGATTGCGCAGCAGTCACATGTGCCGACGGTGCACGTTACCGAAACGGAGCCAGACGGCAAAACGTACCGGCAATGGATGCTGGAACAACTCGACGCCTTGGAAAAGGCATTGCAAGGACAGGCTCAATGACTGCCCCGGCGATCGAGCTGGATCGTGTCACGCTCGAATTGGGCCCACGCCGCCTGCTCGACGATGTCAGCTTCACGGTGGACAACGGCGAGTTCATCGGCGTACTGGGTCCCAACGGTGCCGGCAAAACCACGCTAATGCGTGCGCTGCTCGGGCTAGTGCCCCCCTCCCGCGGCACGCTACGCGTGCTCGGGCAGCCCGTCACGCGCGGCAATGCCGCGATCGGCTACATGCCGCAGGTGCGCAGCACACCGGCGGCGCGGCGCCTGTCCGGCCGGGACTTTGTAGCATGCGCGGTCAACGGGCACCGCTGGGGAATCACGCTGGCCCGCAGCCGCACCCGCCGAGCGGTGGACGACGCACTGGCGATCGTCGGCGCGTCGGCGCTGGCTGATCGGCCCCTCGCCGAACTGTCGGGCGGCGAACGCCAGCGCCTGCTGCTCGCGCAATGCCTGCTCGGCCAGCCCCGATTACTATTGCTGGATGAACCGCTGATCAGCTTGGATCCGAACCACCAAGCCGGCGTCACCGAGTTGGTGCGGCGGGTACAGCGCCAATTGGGCATCACCGTGCTGTTCAGCGCCCATGAACTCAATCCACTACTCAACGCGATCGACCGCGTGCTCTACCTGGGCAACGGCCTCGCCGCGCTCGGCACCGTCGACGAGGTCATCACGCCACCGGTACTGTCACGGTTATATGGCGCGCCGATCGACGTCATGCGACTTGCCGGACGGATCTTTGTGATGTCCGGCGGCGTGGAAATCGAGAAGCGCGATCACGCGCACGAAGATGACGGCGGCCACAGCCACAGCCATCAGCATAGCGCTGCGTCGGACCCTGGCTCTGATCACCTGTCGATGGCACGCCAGCCCGACCACCCCCTCGCGCGCCGCGGAACACACGATGTTTGAATACGAGTTCATGATCAACGCGTTCGCGGCATCCGGTATCGTCGCGATCGTCGCCGGCATCGTCGGCTTCTTTCTGGTGATGCGCCAGCAGACCTTTGCGGGACATGCGCTGTCGCATGTCGGCTTCACCGGCGCCACCGGCGCCGCGCTGCTCGGCGTCTCGCCGCTGTGGGGCATGATCGGCTTCACGGTCGCGGCCGGCATTGCGATGGGCGCGCTCGGCGAACGCCTGTCTGGACGCGACGTCGCCATCGGTATCACGCTGTCGTTGTCGCTCGGCGCCGGCTTGCTGTTCCTGCATTTCTTCACTGCCTATGCGACGCAGGTCACCACGCTGTTGTTCGGCAACGTGCTGGGCGTGAGCACCAGCGTGCTGGCATCGCTCGCCTGGCTGGCGCTGCTGGCCCTTACCGCGTTAGCGGCAATCGCACGGCCGCTGATTTTCTCGAGCCTGCAGCCCGAGTTAGCTGAGGCCAAAGGCGTGTCGCTGCGCGCCGTATCGGTGCTGTTCCTGGCGGTTGTCGCCATCGCGGTCGCGCAATGCACACAAATCGTCGGCGTGCTGCTCGTATTCACGCTAATGGTAGGGCCGGCCGCTGCCGCGCAGAATCTCACCACGCGGATCGGCGCCGGCGTCGCGTGTGCGGCCCTGCTTGCGCTCACGCAGGCATGGAGCGGCATCACGCTGGCGTTCTACACCGACTGGCCGACGAGCTTCTGGATCACCTCGCTGTCCGCCATCGCGTACGGCACCAGCCTGTTGGTACGGTGGCGGCGCCCGCTGTAACGACTTGCAATCGACATCCCGCCCTGCTAGCCATCATCGGCCCAACTCTCGGTTCGTCAGCGGCGGCTCACATTACTTGCGGCCAACCAACGATCAGCACAACATGAGCGGCCGGCGGGGGCTTCATCGCAGCCATCACTGCACGCAGCGACGTGCTGCACTACGTGCCGTTCCCACTCGCGACGCCGGTCGCGTCAATCCGATACATACCGGCGCGCTTCGGTGATGGGTACGTTCATACCGCACTTGGGCAGCATCAACGCGGGCAACCTGCTGTTCATCGTCGGCCGCTACGCATTCTGAGCGCGGCAGCATCCTGTCCGGCCGGGCTGCGATCAATCGGTCAGCGCCGACTGGACGTCGGGCGCGGGCGACTTGACGCGCAGCAGTGTGGATCCAAGCACGCCGGCCAACAACGCAAATAATGCACCGATGCCAAACGCGACGTGATACCCGGCGTTGAGCGCAGCCTGCGCCACGGTGCCGGACGCGGCCAGCGCGTCGGTACGTGCCGCCGCGACGCTGGCCAGCACAGCCAGTCCCAGCGCGCCCCCCATCATGAACGCCGTATTGACCACGCCGGACGCGAGCCCCGATTCGGATGGATCCACTTCGCCCATTGCGGCCAATAGCAACGGATTGAACGCAATGCCCGCGCCCAAGCCCAACAGCGCCATGCCGGGCAGCACGTCCAGCAGGAAGCCGCCGTCCACCGGCGCGCGTGCAAACAGCGCCAATCCAAGCGCCGCAGCCAGCAAGCCGACGCCGAGCGGACGGCGGATTCCGAAGCGCATGATCAGCCGGGCTGACAACCCCAGCGAGAAAAACGCCATGATCAGGTTCCCCGGCAGGAACGCGAGCCCCACCTCGAGGGGGTTATAGCCGAGCACGCGCTGCATATATAGCGCGGAGAGGAAGAACCAGGCGAACATGGCTGCGGCCCACAACACGGCGACCAGATTCGCGACTGCGATGTTACGCAGGCGGAACAACCCGAGCGGCATCAGCGGCGCGCGCACCCGCGCCTCGACGACAATGAAACCGATAAGTAGTGCAACGGCCAATGCGATCAACCCGAGCGTCGTGTGCGACAACCAACCGGCCTGGTTACCGTTCACGATCGCGTAGACGGCCAACATCAGCGAGGCGGTCACGGTGATGGCGCCGCCGATGTCCAAGCGTGCCGGCAGCGCGTCGGCGCGGCGCGATGGCAGCCATACCGCGCACAGCCCATAGACCGCGATGCCGATCGGTAGATTGACCAGAAAAATCCAGTGCCAGCTCAACACGCTTGTCAGCAAGCCGCCAAGCAGCACGCCAATGCTGCCACCGCCGGCGCATACAAAGCCGTACACTCCCATCGCGCGCGCTCGCTCGCCCGCTTCGGTAAACAGGTTCATGATTAGCGACAGCGACACCGCGGACACCACCGCCCCGCCCAGGCCTTGCACCGCTCGCGCGGCGACCAGCGCGTGCTGCGTCGTCGACAGCCCGCACGCAAGCGACGCGAGTGTGAAGAATGTGATGCCGGCCAGGAATACGCGGCGGTGACCGTATAGGTCGCCGAGCCGTCCGCCCAGCAGCAGGAAACCACCGAAGGTCAGCATGTAGGCGTTGACGACCCACACCAGTGTGGTTTCCGTGAAGCCGAGATCGGCACGGATCGACGGCAGGGCGACGTTGACGATTGTCGTGTCGAGCACGATCATTAGCACGCCGAGACAGAGTATCATCAACGCGAGCCAGCGTTGGTGGGAGTTCAGGCCGACGCTCATAGATGACAGTCTCCTTCGAAGCGAATGCGCGCCACCGCACGCAGCCATGACCGCGCGCACTCGCAACGCCCTCCCGCCGTGTCCTGCGAAAGCCGGTCCAGGACGATTGGGGGCGACTGCGGGACGCCAACGAACGTCACGCGCATCGCGCTTAACCGTCGCTCGCTGACACCGTCACTGGCGTGCTCGCCGCACCCAACGCCGCCGCCGCGTCAGCCGGCCGCGGGGTATCGCCGGTGTGCTGCAGCCAACCACCGCCGAGGCATTGATATAGGTCGACGAGATTCGTCAGCCGGTTCAACCGCGCCGAAATTAGCGACTGCTGAGCGCCATAGAGGTCGGTTTGTGCAGTCAGCACATTCAGATAGCTGTCAACGCCATTGCGATAACGCAACTCGGACAGCTCAAGCCGCCGTTGCTGCGAGGCCACATAGCGGTCCAGCGACTGGATTTGCTGATCATACGTGCCGCGCGCGGCCAGGCCATCGGCCACTTCGCGAAATGCAGTTTGGATCGCCTTCTCGTACTGCGCGATCGCAATTTTTTTGCCGACGTCGGCCAATTGCAGATTCGCGACGTTCAACCCACCCTCGAAAATCGGCAAATCGATCTTCGGCGTAAATCCCCAGGCAGCCGATCCCGGCTTGAACAGCCCACCCAGTGTCGGCGACAGCGTACCGAAGTTGCCGGTCAACGAGATATTCGGGAAGAACGCGGCACGCGCGGCGCCGATATTTGCATTGGCCGCCAGCAATCTCTGTTCGGCCTCCATCACGTCCGGACGGCGCGTGAGCAGATCTGACGGCAGCCCGGCCGGGATGTCCGCGAGCAGACTCTGTGCGTTCAGCGGCAGGCCGGCCGGCAGGTCTTCCGGCAGCGGCTGGCCGACCAGCAGCACGAGGGCATTTTCGGCCTGCGCGCGCACGCGCTGCTGCGCCTGCAGGTTGGCACGCGCCTGCTCGACGATCCCCTGCGACTGACGCAGATCGAGTTCGGAGCCGATACCGGTGTCGAACTGCAGTTTCGCCAGGTTATACGATGCGTTCGCGGTATCAAGCGTGCGCTGCGTGAGCGCGAGTTGCTCGTCCGCGGCCAATACCGTCAGGTATCGGTCAGCAACCTGCGACACCAGCAGGATCTCAGCAGCTTTACGCGCCTGGGCGGTCGCCAGGTACTGTGCGAGCGCCTGATCCTTTAGGCTACGCAAGCGGCCCCAGAAGTCGATCTCCCATGACGCCGACAAACCAACCGAATACTGGTTGCTGATCGTGCGATCAAAGGACGACAAATTCCTCGGCGTACGCGTCTTGGTCTCGCTGCCTACCGCGTCCAGTGTTGGAAGCAGGTCCGCGCGGGTCACGCGATACTGCGCGGCGGCCTGCTGCACCTTCAAGACCGCGACCGCGAGATCCCGGTTGTTGTGCAGCGACAACTCAATCAGTCGCTGCAAGCGCGGATCGTTGAACAATTCGCGCCAGCCGATATCAGCAGCGGCCACACCGTTGGCGCCCTGCTGGCCAGGCGCTACACGCGGCTGCGTCGCATAGACACCGCTCTGCGGAAACGTCGACGCAACGGGCGGCGCTGGACGCTCGTACTTCGGCTGGAATGTGCACGCCGATACCAGCGCGGCAACGGCCACGGCGATGGGAAGCTTGCTCATCGGTTTCATATCAATGCCCTTGCTGGTTCGAGCCGTTACCTTCGATGCGTGACGGCGTCGGCTCACCCGCCGGCTTGTTGTCCGAGCCAAAACGATCGCGGATCACAACATAGAACATGGGGATCATGAAAATCGCCAGGAACGTTGCGGTCAGCATCCCGCCGATCACGCCCGTGCCAATCGCGTGCTGGCTGCCCGAACCCGCACCGTTGCTCACTGCGAGTGGGAACACGCCGAGGATGAACGCTAGCGAGGTCATCAGGATCGGACGCAACCGCAGGCGCGCCGCTTTCATCGCCGCGGCCATCGCGCTCATGCCTTCCTTCTGCTGCAGCTCGCGGGCAAATTCGACAATTAAGATCGCATTCTTCGCGGACAAGCCCACCGTGGTCAACAGGCCCACCTGGAAGAACACGTCGTTTTCCAGCCCGCGCAACGTCACCGCCAACAGGGCGCCGATCACCCCAAGTGGCACAACCAGGATCACGGCGAACGGGATCGACCAGCTTTCGTACAGCGCCGCCAGGCACAGGAACACGACAAGGATCGAGATCCCGTACAGGATCGGCGCCTGCGACCCCGACTGGCGCTCTTGGAACGACAAACCGGTCCATTCGAAGCCGATGCCGGCGGGCAGCTTCGCGGCAATCGCCTCCATCGCCGCCATCGCCTGGCCGGTGGATTTGCCCGGTGCAGCCTGGCCCTGGATCTCGACTGCCGAGATGCCGTTGTAGCGCTCCAGCTTTGGCGAGCCGAAGGTCCAGTTACCGGTGGCGATTGACGTGAACGGCACCATCGTGCCCGACGCGCTGCGCACGTACCAGTTCGCCAAGTCCTCCGGATTCATCCGGAACGGCGCATCCGACTGCAAATACACTTTCTTGATCCGGCCATCGGTGTCGAGGAAGTTGTTGACGTACTGCGATGCCCACGCGATCGAGAACGTCTGGTCGATCGAAGATGCAGACACGCCCAGCGCCTGCGCCTTTTCACGATCAATGTTGATCTTGAACTGCGGCATGTCGTTCAGCCCGTTCGGACGCACCAGCGCGAGCGTTGGATCCTTCGCGGCCATGCCAAGCAACTGGTTGCGCGCCTCCATCAGTTTCTCGTGGCCAAGCCCGCCCCGATCCTGCAGCTCAAAATCAAAGCCCGATGCGGTGCCAAGCTCCGGAATCGACGGCGGATTGACCGGAATCACCATCGCATCCTTATACGACGCGAAGTGAGCGGACGTGCGCTGCACCAGCGCCTGTACCTTCTGATTCGACGCAAGGCGCTGCGAGTAGTCCTTCATGCGGACGAAGACCAGCCCGGAGTTTTGCCCGCGGCCCGCGAAGCTGAAGCCGTTAACAGTGAACACCGACTCGACGATATCCTTTTCGTCCTGCAGCAGGTAGTGCTGCACGTCTTGCAGCACCTTGGCGGTACGCTCCTGCGTGGAGCCGGACGGCGCCTGCACCAGCACGAACATCGTGCCTTGGTCCTCATCGGGCAGGAACGAAGTCGGCAGCCGCATAAACAGCAGCCCCACTGCAACGATCACGGCCAAGTAGATCATGAGCCAGCGGCCGGAGCGTCGGATAACATGCTGCACGCCGTCGTGGTACTTGTCGCGGCTGCGGTCGAACGTGCGGTTGAACCAGCCGAAAAAGCCGGTCTTCGCCTCGTGATGGCCGGCCGGAATCGGCTTGAGGATCGTCGCGCACAGCGCCGGCGTCAGGATCAACGCGACCAGCACCGACAGCACCATCGCGGAGACGATGGTCAGCGAGAACTGCCGGTAAATCGCGCCCACTGAGCCACTGGACAGCGCCACCGGCACGAACACGGCCGACAACACGAGCGCCACGCCAATCAGCGCGCCGGTGATCTGCCCCATTGCCTTGCGCGTCGCCTCGCGTGGCGACAGGCCCTCCTCGGCCATCACCCGCTCGACGTTTTCCACCACCACGATCGCATCGTCCACCAGCAATCCGATCGCCAACACCAGGCCGAACATCGATAGCACGTTGATCGAGAAGCCCGCTGCGTTCATGATCGCGAACGTGCCGAGCAGCACCACCGGCACCGCGATCGTCGGGATTACAGTCGCGCGTAGATTCTGTAGGAACAGGTACATGACCAAGAACACCAGCACGATGCCCTCGAGCAGCGTCTTGACCACTTCCTCGATCGACAGCTTCACGAACGGCGTCGTGTCATACGGGTATTCGACGACCAGCCCCTGCGGGAAGTACTTCGACAACTCGTCGATCTTCTGGCGCACCGCCTTGGCCGTGGCCAGCGCGTTCGCGCCAGTGGCCAGCTGAATGCCGAAGCCCGCCGTCGGCTGACCGTTGTACTTGGTATCGAAATTGTAGTTCTCACCGCCAAGCTCCACGCGTGCGACGTCCTTCAACCGCACGCGTGAACCGTCTGGGTTCACTTTTAATAAAATGTTGCCAAATTGCTCCGGCGTATTAAGCAGCGTGGCCTCCGTGATGGTTGCCTGCAACATCTGCCCGGGCTTCGCAGGCGTGCCGCCAAGCTGGCCGCCAGCGACCTGTACGTTTTGCGTCAGCAACGCCTGCTGTACGTCGATCGGCGTCAGGCTGTAGTTCGTCAACTTAGTCGGATCGAGCCAGATGCGCATCGCATACTGTGAACCGAACAGCGTAACCGTGCCAACGCCATCGATCCGGCTGATCGGATCCTGCACTTTCGAGGCAACATAGTTTGCGAGGTCGTACTTCGACATGCCGCCGTCTTTCGACACGAACGCCATGACCAGCAGGAAACTGCTGCTCGATTTCGTCACCTTTGTGCCGAGCTGCTGCACCACTTGTGGCAGCAGTGGCGTAGCCAGCTGCAGCTTGTTTTGCACCTGGACCTGTGCAATGTCCGGATCCGTGCCTGGTGCAAACGTGAGCGTGATCGTCGCGCTACCGGAGTCGTCGCTGGTGGATGACAGATACAGCAAGTGGTCCAGCCCACTCATTTGCTGCTCGATGACCTGCGTGACGGTATTCTCAACCGTTTTCGCGGATGCGCCCGGATAGTTCGCGCTGACCTGAATCGCCGGCGGCGCAATCGTTGGATACTGCGCGACTGGCAACTGGAAGATCGACACGACCCCTGCCAGCATCAAAATAATCGCGATCACCCAAGCAAAGATCGGGCGATCAATAAAGAATTTGGCCATGAAGCGATGCTCCTCGGATTATTGCGCAGCGCTTGCATCGGCCGGCGCGCTCGCACTCGCGGCGGCCTGGCTGGCCTTGCGGGGCGCGGCGGGCTGCACGCCGGATGCGGCCGACGCCCCGCCGGGCGACGGGCTCGCTGTCATTTCGGGCGGCAGTTGCGCGGGCACCGGCTTGACGGTTGCACCCGGGCGCACCTTTTCGGTGCCCTGCACGATGACGCGCTCGCCCGGGTTCAGGCCGCTCTCGACAATCCAGTTCGCGCCATGAGTTCGGCTAGTAACCAGCTGGCGCAGTGTGACCTTGTTGTCCAGGCCGACCACCAACGCGGTCGGCATGCCTTTCTGGTCGCGCGTGATACCGACCTGCGGCACAACAATTGCCCGCTCGTTCACCCCTTCGACGATGCGCGCGCGCACAAACATACCGGGCAGCAGCACGCGATCCGGGTTTGGAAATAATGCCCGCAGGATGACTGAGCCGGTGGACTGGTCAACCGTCACGTCAGCAAACTGCAGCTTGCCTTCGATTGGATAAAACGTGCCGTCCTCGAGCATCAGCTGAACTTTCGCGCTGTTCGAGCCCTGAGTGCGCAAGCGCCCCTCCTGGATCTCGCGCCGCAACCGCAAACCATCAGCGCTCGATTGGGTCAGATCGACATACATCGGATCGAGTTGCTGCACAGTGGCCATCAGCGTGGCCTGGTTCGCCTGCACGTATGCGCCCGGCGTGACGACGGACAAACCGATGCGGCCGTTAATCGGTGATACCACGTCGGTATAGCCCAGATTAATGGCAGCTGTCTGCACCGACGCCTTGCCGGCCGCGACATCCGCCTCGGCCTGCCGCTCGGCGGCCACCGCATTGTCGTAGTCCTGCTTGCTGATCGCGTTTGAGGCAACCAGCACCTTGAAGCGCTCCGCCTGAGCACGGGTCGATGCGAGATTGGCTTGCGCTTTGGCGAGCGACGCCTTCGCGCTGGCGAGCGCGGCCTCGTACGGCGCCGAGTCGATTTTGTACAGCCGCTGGCCGGCCTTGACCTCGCTACCCTCGGTGAATTCGCGGCGCTGCACAATGCCGTCCACGCGCGCGCGCACCTGTGCGACGAGGTACGCACTGGTGCGCCCGGGCAAATCGGTGATCACCGGCACCGGTTTGGGCTCCACCGTCACCACGCCGACTTCGGGTACTTGCGCTGGTGGAGCGACCGGCTTCTTGCCGCATCCGGCAAGCATCAAAGCTGTGGCTACCGCGGTCGCCGCGGTAACGGGGAAAAAACGTACTCGAACCCAATCGACGCGCATGGAACGCACCTCTGTATCTGACTGTGGCTAAGAATTGGAAGGACCCCGCGCCTAGAACTGCCGGGTCGCGTCTGCCGACGCCTGATCACAGGCCGTGCGCAAATACTGCGGCGCCCGGAACCGAAAATGCACCGTCTAAGTTGCATACGGCGGGAGCACGCGGTGAGCTTCACTTTATCCGCGCGCGCCGATCAGCAACCGTACCCGGCGTGTCGTGCAATCCGGAGGAAAACGCCGGTTGGCCTGACGATCAACGAGTGCTATTGTATATACATTCATTGCTGAATGTATATTACCGTAACATTCTAAAGTCATTCATTGCACACCGGCCCACATTGTGTGCAATTCACCCGGGCCGCTCGTGCCGGCCCTGCAATTTGCGCAACAGCGCTTGCAGCAACGAGACCATGAGAAGGACCAAGGAAGCAGCGCTCGAGACGCGCAACCACATTCTCGACGCGGCCGAAATAGTATTTTTTGAACGGGGTGTGGCGCGCACGTCACTCGCGCATGTCGCCGTGGCAGCCGGATTGACGCGCGGCGCGATCTACTGGCACTTCAAAAACAAGGCCGACTTATTCACCGCGATGGTCGATCGGGTCACGCTACCCATGGAAACGTTGGTCGAAGCCACCGTCGACTCGCGCGAACAGGATCCGCTTGGCAAACTCCGCGACGTATTCGTGTTCTGCCTGCGCGATGCCGCACAAAATCCCCGCAGCCGGCGGGTTTTCGAAATCCTGTTCACGAAATGCGAATACACGGAGGATATGGGCCCCGTGTTGGAGCGTCACCGCAACGCGACCCGCGATGGCCGTGCGCGGCTGGAGATCGGGCTGCGCAATGCAATGGCCAAGGGCCAATTGTCCGCCGAGTTCGATCCGCGGCGCGGCGCACAGTTGCTGCACGCGTTCTTCGGCGGCATCCTGCGCGATTGGCTGCTTGACCATACGTCAATCGCGCTGGAGCAGGAAGCGGAGCGCATCGCGGACAGTGGTTTCGCGATGCTGCGCAGCCCGGCAGCGCTCACCACGCCCCGCTGACGCGCTTACCGGCTCCGGTACAGCGTCTTACGTGTCCGGTTCGGCCCATCGCCGCGTTGCGCGCAGCGGCGCATCGAACGGTTCTTCGTAGCTCCACGCCGCGTTCTCGACAACGCCATCCTCGGTTCTCCGATGAAAATAACTTGCGTCGCCCTTGTACGGGCAAGGGGTACGATGCTCCGATCGCATCAGCCGCGCCATGTTCACGTCCGCGCGCGGCGAGTATTGGACCGGTGCCAGGCCGGTCTCCTGAAGCGTAAGCGCGTGCAGCGTGTCCGCGTAAGTGACACCTTGTTGGATAATGCGAACGCGGTGCGGATTACTGACGATAGTGATCGGATGTTCGTCTGACGATACACCCATCTGAACCTCCGTCAAGGCGCCACAGCCACACAGTTGCAACCGTGGCACCTATTATCGGCAAAATTGCGCTGCCGCATATCGTGCGGCACGCCGCCGACCGCGCCGCGCTTACGGCTGCGACCAGCGGAACGCGAGCGTCGCATGGCGCTGCAGCTTGATCAACTTCGTTTGCGCCGTGCCCTCATACTGCGCGCGTACCGTGTAGCGTCCGGGCGCGAGCTTGACCAGCATGTACGGACCCTGCGAAATCGTATCGAGCACGGCCTGGCCGCCCGCCCGCGTGATGGTCACCTGTACGTCGGCCAGGTATTCGCCGCGCGAGCCAGTGAACCGCAACGTGAGCGGCCAATGCGGCGCCTCGCGGCGCAACGCCTGCGACTCGTCCAATCCGACACCGCCCGACGTATAGCTGACCTCGCCCTGCGTGCTGACCGGCGGCAAGCCGTTGTTGTCCTGCGCCGCGACCCGCGTGGCAAAGCCGGTGACCCCGAGTAAGCCGGTCGCCAGCATGGCAAGCCCCATTCGATGGCAGTTTTTCATCGTGTCACTCCTTTCCTAGGCTGGTTCAAGGACGGCGGATCCGCGGCGCGCCGCGCACACGGCTCCCCTATTTTACCGACCCGATCAACGGCAGACGGTTCCGGCAAAACACAAAGCAGCCGGTAAACGTTGGTTACATCAACGCTTTTTATGTCTCGTCACATCGGAGCCGAGGTAGCTTCGCGCGCGCCGCCCGAGTGCCGCGCAAAGGTGACGCTAACGCGCAATCCGCGTCCGCCCGGACCGTCGTCCAACTGCAATAACGCACCGTGCTGCTGCGCGACACCACGCACGATGGCCAGGCCCAACCCGCTGCCGCAGATCTGTGCAAGCGACTCATCACGTGCCGGCATCCGATAGAATCGATCGAACACGCGCGCACGCTCCGATGCCGGAATGCCGGGCCCGGTATCGACGATCTGCACGCGCGGCCGGCCAGCGCCGTCGACATCGATCGACACGTCGACGCGCCCGCCCCGCGGCGTGTACTTGACCGCGTTGTCAACTAGGTTGCTGATCATCATGCGCAACGCATCGGCGTCGCCGGATACGGTCGCGTCCGCGGCGGCGTCCATGCCCAGATCCACGCCGCGTTGCGCGGCGAGCGTCGTGTACGCGCGCACGCTGTCCTCGACCACCGCACGCAACGACACGGGTGCCCCTGCGCTGGCGCAGTCCGCGGCGGGCTCGGCACGCGCGAGCGCCAGTAATTGCTCGACCAGCCGCGTCGCGCGCTCGACCCCATGCCTCAGGTCCGCTGTCGCCTCCCGCCGCGCCGCGTCGTCCCGCGCGCGCTCCAGCAGCTGCACCTGGATCTGCAACGCGGCCAGCGGCGTGCGCAACTCGTGTGCGGCATCGGCGACAAACGCGCGCTGCGTATCCAGCGCATGCGCCAGCCGCTCGAGCAATCCGTTGAGCGCGCGCACCAGCGGCTGCACCTCGTTGGGCAGCCGCTGGTCCGGCAGCGGGTCGAGCGCGTCCGGCTGCCGCGTGTCCAACGCAAGCGCCACGCGGCGCAATGGCTTCAGCCCGCGGCCGATGACCAGCCAGACGGCCACGCCCAGCAGCGGCAACAGCATCAGCGAAGGCCACAGCGTGCGCAGCGCCACTTCCGCCGCCAGCCGGCTGCGCACGCTCATCGGTTGAGCGAGTTGCACGACATTGTCGCCCACCACCGCGCTGTAGACCCGCCAGTCGCCACCCGACGTGTGTTCGGTCGAAAAGCCCAGCCTGGCATGCGGCGCGAGGGGCGCGCGCGGGTGCGAGTAGTACAGCTGCACGCCCTCGCGGCTCCAGATCTGGATCACGACACCGCCGCTTTCCGGATCGCCCGCACCGAACGCGGAGCTGAACGGCTCCGATGGCAACGCCGCGGCAGTTTGCTGCAATTGGAAGTCAAACAATTCATTGGCTTCGGCCCGGGCCTGCCGAAAGGTGAGCCAGCCTGCCAGGCCAAAGCCCGCCAGCAGCACCGTAATTAGCGAGAACAGCAGTTGTCGGCGAATCGAATTCATCAGCCCGCGTCACGCCTTCGGCATCATGTAGCCCAGCCCGCGCACGGTGCGGATCAGTTCCGCGCCAAGCTTCTTGCGCAGCGAATGGATATAGACTTCGACCGTATTGCTGCCAATCTCCTCGCCCCAGCCATAGATTTTTTCCTCAAGCTGGCTCTTGGAGAGCACCGCGCCAGGCCGCGCCAGCAGCGCCTCGAGCAACCCGTACTCGCGCGCGGACAACGCAACAGGCACGCCATCGAGTGTGACCTCGCGCGCGGCCGGATCCAACGTCAAGCCGCGGTGCCGGATCACTGTCTCGGTCCGACCGGCCTGGCGGCGCACCAGGGCCCGCATGCGGGCGCCAAGCTCGTCCAGATCGAACGGCTTGACCAGATAGTCGTCCGCGCCCGCGTCGAGCCCCTTGACGCGATCGGCTACCGCGTCACGGGCGGTCACGATCAGCACTGGCAGCGCATGTTTTTTAGCGCGAACCGTCTTGAGCACATCCAGTCCATCGCGCTGAGGTAATCCGAGGTCGAGCAGCATCAGGTCGTACGGCTCGCCGTCAGCGGCCAGGATCGCCACTGCGCCGTCCTGGACCCAATCCACTGCCCAGCCGTCCGCACGCAGCGCCTTGCGCACACCTTCAGCGATCATCGGGTCATCTTCGACGAGTAAAACACGCATGGTGCCGACCGTTCGTCCATCCACAATTGAGTCATACGCACATTCTATCCTTGTCGCCACACCGGTCCGGCGCATTGCTGTCCCGTGTCGAATTTTGATCGTAGCGCCGTCGACCTGTCCCATTGTCACTACAATGAGCGCTTCGCGCGCAACCGGCCGCCATGTCGGCGTCAGCGCGTTTCTATCGCTCGCGCTTCTCTATGCTTCCGTATCCGTTCGCTTTCTTTGGCCGCTTCACCCGCCCGGGCTTCGCCCGCTCTATCCTGTCCGTTGTCCGATTGCGCAGCCGTAACGGCGATGTCCGCCAGGGCGCTGCGCGCGTCACGACCCTCCCGCGACAAATGGGTGATGCGACGCAGCGATCACGCCGCCAGTGGCTGGCTGCGATGCTCGCGTGTGCAGCATGGATTGCACTGCCAAGCGTGCCCACGCCGGCCTTCGCCGACGCGAAGCCCCAAACCAAGGGATGGCGGGCTAAGAGCAAGGTAACTCGCAAGGCAAGTCGCAATGCGGCGGCCAACGCATCGTGCGCCAAGGCCCGCACGAAGCGCAGCAAAAGCAAGACCGCTGGCCGCACAGCCAACGTACCGTCCGGCCCGCTGCCCGCGCCGGTGATGGCCGGGCTCGCGCGTGCGCGGGTGCCGCTATCGTCGGTCAGCGTCGTCGTGCAGCGCGTGAACGACAGGCAGCCTTTACTCGCGTGGAATGCGAGCAAGCGTATGCTGCCCGCATCGACGATGAAACTGGTGACCACCTACGCCGGCCTGTCGATCCTCGGCCCGAATTACCGGTGGCGCACGAGCGCATACCGAGACGGCAGCATCGACGCCTCCGGCATACTGCACGGCAACCTGTACATTCAAGGCACTGGCGATCCAAAGCTCGTGCCGGAGGAGTTGATCGACCTGGTGGACAAGATCCACAAACAAGGCATCACCACGCTGGACGGCGATCTGGTCTTGGACAAGCGATGGTTTGACGCATCCACACATAACCTGCCCGCGTTCGACAACAACACCGACTCGCCGTACAACGTCGGCCCGGATCCACTGCTGTATGCATTCAAGTCGCTGTCGTTTAAGCTGAACCCGTCGCCGAACGGTGACGTGGCCATCGACGTGACGCCTGCGCTCGCGCAACTGAAAATCGTCAACCAGTTGCGCAAGACGCGCGGCGCGTGCACTGGCGTGCTGCAAAGTGTGACCCCGGCTATCACGCCGACGCCGCAAGGCATCGTGCAAGCGGTGTTCAGCGGCGACTATCCGACGCGCTGCGGCGCACGTACCGTCAACATGGCCGCACTGGATCACTCGAGCTTTTTTGCCGGTGGTTTCCTAGCGCTGTGGAAGCAAACCGGAGGCACCTTCACCGGCAAAGTGCGTGACGGTGCAACGCCGTCCAACGCGCAGCTAGTGGCGACCCATCGCGGGGTTGAACTATCGACGATCGTGAACGACATCAATAAGTTGTCGAACAACACGATGACGCGCAACCTATTCCTGTCGATCGGCGCAGTCGGCGCGCGCCCGATTGCATCGCACATCCCCGTCACGCTCGCCCCGCCGGTGCCGTCCACGCCCGCGCGCAGCGCACAAGTCATCCGCGATTTTCTGGCCAAGAGTGGGCTGGCGATGCCCGAGTTGCAACTGGACAATGGCTCCGGCTTGTCGCGCAACGAGTACGTCAGCGCAGCCTCGATGGCTAAGCTGCTGGTGGCGGCCAACGCCAGCCCTGTCGCGCAGGCCTTTGTCGCGTCGCTGCCCATTGCCGGCGTCGACGGCACGATGCGTCACCGGCTCACCGGAGCGCCGGTGGGCGGCAATGCACGGATCAAGACTGGCACATTGCGCGACGTGCGCGCGATTGCCGGCTATGTCGCCGCCGCGAACGGCAAAAGCTACGTGGTGGTGAGCTTTATCAACGATCCACGCGCCGCCGCCGCGCGGCAGGCACATGATGCCCTGCTCGAATGGGTATACCAACACGCCCGGTAACGCCCGCCGGCCGATGCCGTGTTTCAAACATCCAGAAAAACCCTAACGGCATGACGGCATGCGAGGTTGGACGTGTCGCATTGAATAAAGCCTCTAGCCGACAGACGTAAGCGGCGATTAGAGTCGGTGTACTCTTGATCCGTTCTCACTGTGACCGCTCAGACGGCTCCAGCGGGACGTAGCGCCGGTGCGCCCACGCCCGGCACAGCAATGACAATGCACGAGCGGTGCCATGCCGCTCGAGACGAATATCGGAGGACGCGGATGCGATTCGACGCCATTGGGCTACTGCCAGCGCCCAGGTAACGTTTCGTTATCCGTATCGACATGATCCGCCGCGAGGTCGGCTTGGCAAGCGCGCGGCGTGCAGCCGCTTACGGCCTATCCGGCCTGGTAGCACAACCAACCGTACGAGGAGACTCAATGAAGAATCAGAAAAACACGTTGCAGCGCTTCGTGCGCACAGCGATCGCCTGTACCGTATTCGCGCTGCTCGCCGCGTGCGGCGCCGGCACCAGCGGCGACCCATCGACGCAGACTCCGGCGGGAGACATCCGGCTGCAAGTGGTCACGTTCGGCGACAGCCTGTCCGATGCCGGCACCTATGCGGTGACCAGCACGAGCGCTGCCGGCCCGCTCGCATTGGGCGGCGGCCGCTTCACGACAAATCCTGGGCAGGTGTGGGCGCAGAACGTCGCGCAATACTACGGCGATACGCTCACGCCGGCGTTCAACGCAGGCTTCGGCGTGCCGCTGACCGCGGCGGGCGGCTTGGATTACGCGCAAGGTGCGGCCACGGTCAATACCAGTGGTTCGACCACCAGCGCCAGCATGACGGCCGAGCCCGTCACTTGGCAGGTCAGCGCCTACTTGCAGGCGCACGGCAGCTTCAACAGCAAACAGTTAGTGCTCGTCGAGGCCGGGGCCAACGATGTGCTGGGCAACGCGCAAGCGCTGGCGGCCGGCCAGATCACGCAGGCCACGGCGATACAGAGCATCACGACGGCGGCCCTCACGCTCGCCCAGGTAGTCGGCCAGATCCTGCAGGCCGGCGCAACCAAGGTGGTCGTCGCGAATCTACCCAACATCGGCGTGACGCCGCTCGGTGTGTCCAGCGCCGATGGCGGCACCGGGCTCACGCAACTGTCGGCCGGCTTCAACACCGCGCTAAAGGCGGCGCTCACGCAAGGCGGCATCGGCCAGAAGGTGATCCAGCTCGACGTATTCTCGTGGATCACCAACCTAGCGGCCAATTACCGAGCCAATGGATTCAAGGTCGGCGCCAACGGCACCGCATGCAATTTGGCCCAAATGGTCGCGTCGGCGCAACAGGCCGGCGTGCCCAACCCGGCCTCGTACGGCACGTCGCTGCTGTGCGCGCCGGACAGCTACACCGAGCAGAACGCAGACCAGACCTATATGTTCGCCGACCAGATCCACCCGACGACCCGCACCCATCAGTTGTTCGCGCAATTCGCGCAGCAGCAGATCGCGGCGCACGGCATCGGCAAGTGATTGCCCGGTAACGCGCACAAGCCACGCATCGACAGCGATGGGGCGCCCGACCGGGCCACGCCCGCTCTGTTCGTGTCAGACGCCAGCTTCGAACGCCGCCGCCGCGCGCTGCAGCCGGTCGTTGACCGCTGCCCATTCCGCGGTGGCCGGCAATGGCTCGATGAAAATACGCAGCACGTTCGCGCCATCCAGTTCGCGCAGCATCCGGTACAGTTCGCGCGCATACACGTGCGGATCGTCGGGCGCGGCGACGAACTGCAAGTTGGGCCGCGCACGCAACGCCTCGGCTTGTGGCAGGCCGGCGCGCGCGATGACCGCCAGTCGTTCATGCGGCGCATGGGCGGCGACCTCGCACAGGATTGCTTCGAGCGGCAGCAACGCGAGCGGCGTACGCGGCGCATAGTGAGCTTTCAACGTGCCCGAGGCGCGCGGCACCGTGGCATCGCTGCCGTCGGGCAGCCGCGGCGGCGCGCCCAGCACGTCGGCGATCTGTTGCGGCGTGATCCGCCCAGGGCGCAGCAGCGCCGGAAAGTCACGCGACAGGTCGATGATCGTCGACTCGATGCCGACATCGCATGCGCCACCGTCCAGTACGTGCACGCTGTCGCCAAACTCGTCGCGTACATGCTGCGCGGTCGTCGGGCTCACATGGCCGAACTTGTTCGCGGACGGCGCCGCCACACCGCCGTGGCCGTGCTGCAAGTCGGAGAACGCGCGCAACAACGCCTGCGCCACCGGGTGCGACGGACATCGCAGCCCGATCGAGTCCTGCCCGCCGCTCACCGCATCCGGGATCGCGTCGGCCCGCTTCAGGATTAACGTTAATGGCCCGGGCCAAAATGCATCGATCAGGCGGCGCGCCTCCGAACCCAGCGTGCGGACCCAGCCACCGGGATCGTCACCTGGTGCCAAATGGACAATGACGGGATGAGTCGCGGGCCGCCCCTTAGCTGCGTAGATGCGCGCCACGGCCTGTGGATTGCGGGCATCCGCGCCTAACCCGTACACTGTCTCGGTCGGGAACGCAACTAGTTCGCCAGCGGCCAAGCGGCGTGCGGCGGCATCGATCAAGGCCAGTGCCGGCCACCCGTGCGTCGGCACGTCGCTGTCGGCAAACATCGGCGTTGGCGCATCACTGTCAGCAGACGTCGGCGTTGGCGCGCCACGCCCGTCGTTGCGTTGCCGGATACCATTCATTCGAGTCGGATATGCAAAAGGCGCGCGCAGTCGCGCGCGGCCGCCCGAGCTTCATCCAGCGTCAGCGCAGTCAGCGTCAGATGGCCCATCTTGCGCCCGACGCGGGCTTCCTCCTTCGCGTACAGGTGCAGGTGCGCACCCGGTATCGCGGCAACCTCGTGCCATGGCGGCACGCGCGGCGTCTTGTCGGCAAACCACACATCACCAAGCAAATTTAGCATGACCGCGGGCGAATGCTGGCGCGTGCAGCCCAGCGGCATGCCAGTCATTGCGCGTACCTGCTGCTCGAACTGGTTCGACACGCACGCGTCGATCGTATAGTGGCCGGAATTGTGCGGCCGAGGCGCCATTTCGTTGGCCACCAGCGAGCCGTCCTTCAACACGAAGAACTCCACGCACAGCACGCCGACATAGTCTAGTTGTGCAGCAATCGACAGCGCCGCAGCCTGCGCCCGCTCAATGAGCGCCGCATCCGCAACCGGCGCCGGCGAAATCGTCTGCGACAGAATGCCGTTAACATGGATATTCTGCGCGACTGGAAACACCACCGTCGTGCGGTCCGCGCCGCGCGCAACGATGGCCGAGATCTCGTACGCGAGCGGCAACCGTTGCTCGAGTACGCACGCGACGCCACCCAGCGCTGCATGCGCGGCGCGCACCTCGTCCGGGTTGCACACGCTCATTTGCCCCTTGCCATCGTAGCCGAGCCGCGCGGTCTTCAGGATGCCCGGCAGCACCGCCGCCAGGGCCTCGTCGGACAGGGCCTGCAGCGCGGCCGACGACTCGATCACCACGTGTGGCGCGACCAATACGCCGGCCTGCTCGATCCAGCGCTTTTCGGCGATACGATCCTGCGCGATGGCGACGCACTGCGCGGACGGACTCACGCAGGTGGTGCGTGCCAGCCAGTCTAGGCTGGCGGCTGGCACATTCTCGAACTCGGTCGACACCGCCGCGCACAGCCGCGCCATTTCAGCGAGCGCCTCGCGATCGTCATACGCGGCGCAAAGATGGCGATCAGCAACACCGCCCGCTGGACAGGTGATCTGCGGATCCAACACGGCGACACGGTAGCCCATCGCCTGCGCGGCAAAACAGAACATCCGGCCGAGTTGGCCGCCGCCGACTATGCCCAGCCATGCGCCCGGCATGATTGGCGCGCGTGGATACATCGGCGCGCCGAATGTGGGCGAGCCGGCACACGCTGTCGAGGATGAACCCGTGCCTACGGGTAAGTGAACATCTGTCATCTTGTCAGAATAATAAGGTCGGCGGCAGAGCCTCTGAGACACACAATTCAATGCCGAAGGCCGCCATGCCAGCGCATCGGCCCATGCGACGCGTCAATCCGCCGGCAGCACCATCGCCCGCGCGGCATCGTTCTGACGCACGCGGAACATTGCGAGTTTGGACGCGAAGCCGTCCGCGTCGACCGGCGCGCCGACACTGTCCGCGCTCGCGAGCAACGCAACGGCGAACAACGCGGCATTGGCCGCGCCGGCCTCACCGATCGCAAACGTCGCGACCGGCACGCCTTTGGGCATCTGCACGATCGAGTGCAACGAGTCCACGCCCCGCAGGTACTTGCTAGCCACCGGCACGCCGAGCACCGGCACCGTCGTCTTGGCCGCGAGCATGCCGGGCAGGTGTGCGGCGCCGCCCGCGCCCGCAATGATCGCGCGCAACCCACGCGAACGCGCTGCTTGCGCATAATCGAACATCTCATCGGGCATCCGGTGCGCGGACACGACGCGTGCCTCGTAGGGCACGCCGAACTCGCGCAGGATCGCCACGGCGTGCTGCATCGTGTCCCAGTCCGACGACGATCCCATCACCACGCCAACCAACGGGCTCGGGTGGCTGTGCGCACCGCCGGGCTGTACTGGCTGCTGTGCTTGCTGCTGAACTTCATTCATTGCGCGCTTCCGTTATCGATGCAGTGGCTGGCCCGTGAGCCGCTCGAGAGCTTCGCGGTATTTCGCCGCGGTTTTGTCGATCACCTCGTGCGGCAGCTTCGGCGCCGGCGGCGCCTTGTTCCACGGCTGCGCCTCCAGCCAGTCGCGCACGAACTGCTTGTCGAACGACGGCGGGTTGGTGCCGACCCGGTATTGGTCTGCAGGCCAGAATCGTGACGAGTCGGCGGTCAACACCTCGTCCATCAGGTACAGCTTGCCGTCGTCATCGAGCCCAAACTCGAACTTGGTGTCCGCGATGATGATCCCGCGCGTGGCCGCGTAGTCCGCGGCCGCCTTGTACAGCGAGATGCTGATGTCGCGAATGCGCGTAGCTAGCTCGGCGCCAATACGCTGCGCGACGTCAGCAAACGTGATGTTCTCGTCGTGATGACCGATGTCCGCTTTTGCCGCCGGCGTGAAGATCGGCTCCGGCAGCCGTTGCGCGTTCTGCAGGCCCGCCGGCAGCGCGACGCCGCACACCGAGCCGCTGGCCTGATAGTCCTTCCAGCCACTGCCGGTGAGGTAGCCGCGCACCACCGCCTCCACCAGGATCGGCTTCAGGCGCCGCACCACGACCGCGCGGCCGGCGACCTGCGGCACCTCGTCGGGCGCGACGACACTTTCCGGCGCCACGCCGGTCAAGTGGTTTGGCACCACGTGCGCAAGCTTGTCGAACCAGAAATTGGCCATTTGGTTCAGCACGCGCCCCTTGTCCGGAATCGGCTCGCCCATGATCACGTCGAACGCCGACAGGCGGTCGGTCGTCACGATCAGCAACTTGTCGTCGCCAACCGCGTAATTGTCGCGAACCTTGCCGCGTCCCAGTAGCGGCAGCGACTTCAGCGTGGATTCATAGAGCACAGAGGGCATCGTCGGGTCCCAGAAAGTGGAAAAGCCGTTCCACGGCAATGCGGGAACGGCGTGTATTGTAAACCGAGCGCAGCATGGCGCCGCGGGACCGGCAACACGCGCCGGCCCAGCTAGCGGCGAATCAGCGCACCACTTGCTTGAGCGCGCCCGACTTGTATTGCTCGGCGATCTTGTCCAGCGGCAACGGCTTGATCTTGCTGGCCTGCCCTTCGCAACCGAACTGCCGATAGCGCGCCAGGCACACCTTCTTAGCCGCTTCGCGCGCCGGCTTCAGATAGTCGCGCGGGTCGAACTTGCTCGGGTTCTCGACGAAATAGCGGCGGATCGCACCAGTGATCGCCAGCCGCAGGTCCGTATCGATATTGATCTTACGCACACCGTGCTTGATGCCTTCCTGGATTTCCTCGACCGGCACGCCATACGTTTCCTTCATGTCGCCGCCGAACTCGCGGATCTCCGCCAGCAGCTCCTGCGGCACCGACGACGAGCCGTGCATCACCAGGTGCGTGTTCGGGATCCGCGCATGGATTTCCTTAATCCGATCGATGGCCAGAATGTCGCCGGTCGGCTTCTTCGTAAACTTGTAAGCACCATGGGACGTACCGATCGCAATGGCCAGCGCATCGCACTGCGTCGCGCGCACAAAGTCGGCCGCCTGCTCGACGTCGGTGAGCAGTTGCTCGCGCGTCATCGTCCCTTCCGCACCGTGGCCGTCCTCCTTGTCGCCCTTCATCGTCTCGAGCGAACCGAGCACGCCGAGCTCGGCCTCGACCGTCACGCCGATCGCGTGCGAAAACTCGACCACTTGTCGCGACACCTCGACGTTGTACTCATAACTGGCAACCGTCTTGCCGTCAGCCTGCAGCGAGCCGTCCATCATCACACTGGTAAAGCCACTGCGGATCGCCGCCATGCAAACCGCCGGCGATTGCCCGTGGTCCTGGTGCATCACAATCGGCAGATGCGGATAGGACTCAACCGCCGCCTCGATCAGATGGCGTAGGAACGCTTCACCCGCATATTTGCGCGCCCCCGCCGACGCCTGCATGATCACCGGCGCATTTGCCTCGTCCGCGGCCGCCATGATCGCCTGCACCTGCTCGAGGTTGTTGACGTTGAACGCCGGCAATCCGTAGCCGTTTTCAGCCGCGTGATCCAACAGTTGACGCATCGATACGAGAGGCATGTTTCACTCCTTCAATGAGAATTCTTCCCGGCATTGGCCGCGCTACCGTGAGCCGCGCGCATCCGTGTTATGCCGTGCGCCGCGCGCTGCCTCAAATCGGGCGCTGTCGCGTCGGTCATTGACCATTATTGTACGTTGACTGGAACGCGCCCAGCGGTGAAAACCTCAGACAATGTCGCCCACCTTGACGATCTTCAGCGTATTGGTACCGCCCGCCTGTCCCATTGGCTCGCCCACGGTCAACACAACAATGTCGCCGCGCACTGCGTAACCGTTCCTCACTAGCAACTCGAGCGCCTGCTGTAGCGCCGTATCGCGGTCCAGGCTCGATTCCAGGTGCAGCGGCACCACATTGCGATACAACGCCATCATCCGCTCGCTGGCCACGCGTGGCGTCAACGCATAGATCGGCACATGCAGCCAATGCCGGCTCATCCATAACGCGGTCGCGCCCGACTCGGTCAGCGCAATAATTGCCTTGGCGCCAAGGTGGAACGCGGTGAACAGCGCTCCCATCGCAATCGATTGGTCGATGCGGGTGAACGTACGATCCAGGAAATCCTTGTCCAGCTCGACGTGCTCGGACTTTTCCGCCTCCACGCAGATGGCCGCCATCGTCTCGATGGTCTCGACCGGATACCGGCCAGCCGCAGTCTCCGCGGACAACATCACTGCATCGGTGCCATCCAGCACCGCGTTGGCTACGTCCGAGACTTCTGCCCGCGTCGGCACCGGGTTCTGGATCATCGACTCCATCATTTGCGTGGCGGTAATCACGGTCTTGTTCGCCTCCCGCGCCATCCGGATCATGCGCTTTTGCAGCGCCGGCACCGCCGCGTTACCGACCTCCACCGCCAAATCGCCGCGCGCCACCATGATGCCGTCCGATGCATCGAGGATCTCCTGCAATGCCGGGATCGCCTCGGCACGCTCGATTTTGGCGATCATCTTCGGCTTGTAGCCGTACGGTGCGCCGGCGATGTTCGCGAGCTGCCGCGCCATCTCCATGTCCGTCGCGTTTTTGGGAAACGACACGGCGACCAGATCTGCGCCGAGCGCCATGGCCGTACGTATATCCTCCATGTCCTTTGCCGTCAGTGCGGGAGCGGACAGACCACCGCCCTGCCGGTTGATCCCCTTATTGTTCGATAATTCACCGCCGACCTTCACGGTCGTGTGGATCTCCTCGCCAACCACCCGCTGCACGCTCAACACGATCAGGCCATCGTTAAGCAGTAGGACATCGCCGGCCTTCAAATCGCGCGGCAGGTCCTTATAGTCCAGGCCGACGCGCTCGTCGTTGCCCAGTTCGCACGCGGCATCCAGCACGAACGGCGCGCCAGCAGCGAGCGTCACACGGCCGTTCTCGAACTTGCCGACGCGGATTTTCGGGCCTTGCAGGTCCGCCATGATCGCCACTTCACGGCCCGCCTGTCGCGCAGCCTCCCGCACGAACTCGGCACGCTGACGATGATCGTCGGCGGTGCCATGCGAGAAATTCAGCCGCACAACATCCAGCCCCGCCGCGATCATCCGCGACAGGATATCTGGCGAGCTGGACGCGGGTCCAATGGTGGCGACAATCTTGGTAGCGCGATGCATGAGTCTCCTCGACTGGGTTAAAGCGCTGCTGCGGAGGCGATTGCCCGGAGCGAATGCGACACCGGCGCAACGCCGCTGCGCGCGGCCGGCCAAGCCAGGACAGCCGCGCCGCTATGCTGCGGTGTCGGCGGTGCGTTGCACAAGGTCGCGCGCCGTTGGCCGTTTATGCGCCGGCGTTACCGGTTTGCGCACGGCTTTGCAGCACCTCGACCGCAGGCAGCGTCTTGCCCTCGAGGAACTCGAGAAAGGCCCCTCCACCGGTCGAGATATAACTGACCTTGTCATGAATACCGTACTTCGCAATCGCCGCGAGCGTATCGCCGCCGCCGGCGATGGAGAACGCCTCCGACTTCGCGATGGCCTGTGCGAGCGTCTTCGTGCCGTTGCCAAACTGATCGAACTCGAACACGCCGACGGGCCCGTTCCACACGATTGTGCCGGCCTTTTCCAGTTGCACGGCCAGCGCGGCCGCGGTCTGCGGACCGATATCCAAGATCATGTCGTCGTCGGCCACCTCGCTTGCCGCCTTGGTCTGCGCGTGGGCATCCGACGCGAACGCCTTCGCAGTCACCACGTCGGTCGGAATCGGCACCGACGCCCCGCGCGCGTTCGCCGCGTCGATGATCGCTTTGCCCTCACCGACTAAATCCACTTCGGCCAGCGATTTGCCGATTGGCAGCCCGGCGGCCAGCATGAACGTGTTCGCGATGCCGCCACCTACGATCAGTTGGTCGACCTTCTCGGCAAGCGACTTTAGGATTGTCAGCTTCGTTGACACCTTCGAGCCCGCCACGATCGCCACGAGCGGACGTTTCGGGTTGCCGAGCGCTTTGCCCAGCGCATCGAGTTCCGCCGCGAGCAGTGGACCGGCACACGCGATTTTCGCGTACTTCGCGATCCCGTGCGTGGTCGCCTCCGCGCGGTGCGCGGTGCCAAACGCGTCATTGACATAGACGTCGCACAGCGCGGCCATCTTTTGCGCAAGCTCGTCCGAATTCTTTTTCTCACCCGGGTTGACGCGGCAATTCTCGAGCAGCACGACATTGCCGGGCGCCACGCTCACACCACGCTCAACCCAGTTAGCCACCAGCGGCACGTCGCGGCCGAGCAACTCGCCCAGGCGCTTGGCCACGGGTGCGAGAGAGTCTTCCGACTTGAACTGCCCTTCGGTGGGCCGGCCCAAGTGCGATGTCACCATCACCGCTGCGCCGGCATCGAGCGCCTCACGGATCGCCGGGACCGACGCGCGAATGCGGGTGTCCTCGGTGATGTGGCCGGCATCGTCTTGTGGCACGTTCAGGTCGGCACGGATGAACACACGCTGGCCGCGGAGCTTTCCGTCCGCGATGAGGTCGGTCAAACGCAGAACTTGAGTCATGAGGTTGGCTTGACGGAGTTGAGGAAAGGGTAAAGCCGCAGCGCGATGGCCGCTGCCTGCCGCTCAGATGACGCATTTGCACGCGATGGTCCATTTTAACGCATCGCATGGTGACGCAATGCCACAGCGACCAAGTGTATTGCGCTTACACTGCGCACAACGTAGTGCTTGCGGGCATGAAGGCGATGCGCTCAACCCACCAAACAATGTCGATGCGTCTTTATAGGCGGGGCGGCATTAAAAAGAGCTGGTATCTGCGCGCCGGTAGTGTCATACCCCAAGCCCGCTTTTGCACCTCGCATAATGTTGGCGACACTGCGCTAATCGAGCTTGCGGCAGCGATGCAATCACGGTCGCCGTCCCGGCAAACGAGAAGGGCGCCCTGACGCGCCACATCAGTGGCGCTTACCCACGGTGTGTCATGGGGGTGACGGAAGTCCCAAAAACGTGTGCGTCCACGACCATAAAATGCAATCGATTGCGCTTCATGGACTGCTCCGCCTACTATCGGGACATCCCCACCCATCCGCTGGCGCCAAAGATCGCTTGCAGCAACCGCAAGCTCAGCCCGCGGCTCGCCCCCCCCTTCTGTATTGCGCTTCGCAGCCAGCCATCCGACAATAGGCGCTATCGTCAGTACGATCAGCCAGTAGGTCAACATCACCCGCGGTACGCGCTCCAGCGTTATCTCGAATCCGTCACGACGAAGTACCATCAGCCAAAACGGAACGATAGCGAACCACTGAGCCATGCCCCATACGGAGGCCATCTGCGTTTTCGCCACCACTGCTATCGCCCCCACAACAATAAGCGGGCCTGCGACTAGCCACCAAAGGCCAGCATGCCTGGAAGGCGTGACACAACTGCGCGCCATCGCGAGAGCCGCCTGCCGCCAGCGTGCCCCGGCCAATAAAATAACAAAGCAGAAACTTGGTAAAAGATAGCCTAATTGCGCAGCCGTGTAGGTACAAAAACGCGCGATAGCATCTCCCAGCGTTCCGCCCGCACGGTTTTGCGCGTAATGGAGTGTTGGAAAATCATTGACCACGAGCCAGTGAAGATGAGGTAGCACGACGACTGCTGCAGTGCCTGCTACCAGCCACGAGCGCCAACTCAACAAAGTGGCGCGCCAAGCCGGATACACAAATGCGACAATGCATAACGCTATGAGCAATACCGCTGAAAAGTACTTACCCAGCATCGATACACCGGAAAGTACACCAAGCGCAATCGCGCAGCCCACGCGGCGATTTTGCATAAAGCAGACAAAAAAATATGCAGTCCACGGCCAAAGCGACAATAAAACTGCATTAGCATTGAACTTGATCGCAAGATTTGAGTACAGTGGGGAGACCGCCATTGCCAATCCTGCCAAGACAGCGAGCCGCGCTGGCAAGAAGCGCTTGGCAAGAGCCACGATACCAAGCAAGCCCACCATTACGTTAAGCGACGACAGAGAGAAGTACGCAATATCAGTATGAGGGAAAACGCGAAACCACGCTGCAGTAATCCATGCAAACAATGGGGGATGCTTTGAATAGCCGGCTTGCCATTCTATGCCCCACACGTAGTTCTCGACCATGTCACCCTGCCTGTCAAGGTTACCCCATGACAGCCATGCGGCGAATGTCCATACAGCCGCGTGTATCGGTAACAACCAGAGCATGCGCAAATCGCAATCCACGCCGCCCTTCTTTTTCATATCAATACCAGTTTTGTAGAACAAAGCTAATTTGAAATTGAGTTTCAGAATAAATTTTTACTGCGATGAACCATGCACGCTTAACGATAGATTTTCCGGACAATATACGCAGGCCTTCTTTTGGCTTCCATATATATGCGTCCCACGTACTCGCCTATCATACCAATCCCTATCAATTGAATCCCACCCAGAAAAAGCACGACAGTAATGATCGATGCATAGCCCGGCACATCGACTCCCCGCAACAGCGTGCGCATAATTAAATACGTGGCATAAAAAAGGGCCAGCCCTGCAACAGTGCCACCAATATACGTCCACATCCGCAGCGGTAACGTTCCAAAACTGGTCAGTCCTTCGAGAGCCAAATTCCACAACTTCCAGGCAGAAAACTTTGATTTGCCGCCCGCCCTTGAGTGACGAACATAGTCAACCACACTCGTGCGGAACCCAACCCATGCAAACAATCCCTTCATAAACCGCCGGTTTTCAGGCAATCGCTTCAGCGCTTCCACTACATTGCGGGACATCAACCTGAAGTCACCCGTATTTTCGGGAATTGCTGTGTCGGAGATTGCATTATGTAGTCGATAAAAAAGCTTGGCGGCCCCTCGTTTGGCATAGGTATCTGTGTGCCGCTTCACACGTCTGGCCAATACCACATCGAAACCCTCCCGCCATCGCGCCACCAACTGGTGAATAACCTCCGGCGGATCTTGCAGATCCGCGTCAAACGGGATGACCGCCGCGCCTCGAGCCTCATGGATACCGGCTGTTAACGCCGCCTCCTTGCCAAAATTGCGCGACAATTCAACGATACAAATGTGCTGATCGCTCGCGCGCGCAGTCAACAGTTTCTGCTGTGTAGAATCGATACTACCATCGTTGACACAAATAACTTCATAGTGCGCTTTGGGCAGGCTGCGCAGCACCGGCAAGACGGCGCGAAAGAACGGTTCGACCACCAGCTCTTCGTTGTAAAACGGCACAACGAGCGAAACCAAAGGGTACTTCATAGCCGCCTGAGATTCGGCATCCTCTTCTACGCTGCTGCCCGCCGGCGCCAAGCCATGTCGAACATGGCAACAATGTGGACAGACACACTGCACTGCCGCGGGCAAGCCGTTTAGCGACGGATTGCCACCATGCTGCCTGTCACCAGCAGTGTCACACTGCCACGAAGTTTCATCGATGGGAGCGGTAAACCGTTGCAATACGTACTCTCCAAGCCTATTATTCAAAAAAGCCTAACAACATGCACCGGACACGGGGATTAACCGGCAAAACGACGCACATTCCCGCGCTCATTAGATTGTCAAGCAACTATAGCCGACACTTCAAAAACCGACACTTAAAAATAGTGTGTCACCCAACGATCGGGAGCATGTTACCTGACCAACAGGTAGCTTCCCTATAACCTTTTATGCCAGGGTTACAAATATGGACTGCCCGCTCCCCCGGACTGTTAGCCACACCCGTTTACCGGCGCGCAAGCCTTGCCATCAAAGCCGATGCACTGACCGCCCAGCATCGCATGGTCGCTTTACCGCACGCGCAACTAGTAGAACAACCAATCGTTTAGTGTAAGGGGCTGCGAACCGTATGATGCATGTCGCCCCAGTCGATTAAAATATTATCGCACAAGGTACACGACACTCCAGCAACAACGTCCGCTTACCAGCTCTACACGACATTTTGCAGAACAAATCAGTTACTGGCGGATTCTGACAACAATCGCCGACACCATGATCGGCACCAGCGCCAGCGTGCCGACCAGAGGCTCAATCCCCAATCGCCTGGGAAAAGGCGTGCGGACAGGATGCCGACGATCGACGATGTCTGCCACTGGGCCCAGCTCGATGCCGCCATGCCCCAGAAAAACGGCTCTTTCCCGAGTTCATAGCTTGGCTTGAATCCGCGTGCCTGAAACAGCAGGTAAATCACGTCGCCGTTGAAATAGCCCATCAGCAAACGGCGCGGCCTTGACAGGTACGAAAATGGGCGCCAAGCCGGCACTAAACACGATAAACCACGTATTGACCATTGCCGCGGTCAGCAGCACGGTCCACATCGGCAGCTTCGCGGCGAGCAGCGGCAACACGGCCAGTTGCGAGGAACCGGCATACACGAGCAGCGACATCCCGAGGGCTTGCGGCGCGGTCAGCACCGACTTGCTCATCGCGATGCCGGTCACTAGCCCCCAGGAGAACATCGCGGCAACGGTCGGCGCATAGGTGCGCACGCCATCGACAAAGGCGCGGCGATCGACATCGGATAAACGCTGGAACATGGCAGCAACGGTCAATTTTGCGCTGTATTCAGCCTCGCTTGCGATGAATAAAGCGTACCGCAAAGAGGAATTGACGATTAACTGACGGATCCCGAAACGCCGGCGTGTGCCGCGCGCGGCCCGCCGCGAGAAACGACGGCAGGCCGCTGCAAGCTGTACGCCGTATGCGCGTCGGGGTTCGAATTGGCGCTAAAATAACGTCCTTTGGCTGAGCCGTTGCACGTTCCGTGCGGGCGGCCAATGACAGACACCGCGAGGAGAATCCCTATGTCAATGGCCGACCGCGATGGCAAAATCTGGATGGACGGCAAGCTGATCGACTGGCGCGACGCGAAGATCCATGTGCTGACGCACACGTTGCACTACGGAATGGGCGTATTCGAAGGGGTGCGCGCGTACCAGACCCGCGAGGGCACCGCGATCTTCCGGTTGAAGGAGCATACGAGGCGCCTGTTCAACTCGGCAAAGATCTTCCAGATGGGCGTGCCGTTCGACCAGGAAACGATTATCGCCGCGCAGCGCGACGTCGTGCAGGAAAACAAACTCCAGTCGTGTTACCTGCGCCCGATCATCTGGGTCGGCTCCGAGAAGCTCGGCGTGTCGGCGACAGGCAACACGATCCATGTCGCAATCGCAGCATGGCCGTGGGGCGCCTACCTCGGCGACGAAGGGCTGTCCAACGGCATTCGCGTGAAGACCTCGTCGTTCACGCGCCACCACGTCAACGTGTCGATGGTGCGCGCCAAGGCGTCGGGCTGGTACGTGAACTCGATCCTCGCCAACCAGGAGGCGATCGCCGACGGCTACGACGAGGCGCTGCTGCTGGACGTGGACGGCTACGTGTCCGAGGGCTCCGGCGAAAACTTCTTCCTCGTCAACAATGGCAAGCTGTATACGCCGGACCTGTCGTCGTGCCTAGACGGCATCACGCGCGACACGATCATCACGCTGGCGAAAGACTTCGGCATCGAAGTCATTGAGAAGCGCATCACGCGGGACGAGGTGTATACCGCGGACGAGGCGTTCTTCACCGGAACCGCGGCCGAAGTCACGCCAATCCGCGAACTGGATAACCGCCCGATCGGCACCGGCCGCCGCGGACCGGTCACCGAAAAGCTCCAATCTGCATTCTTCGATATCGTGTCGGGGAAAAACAAACAGTACGCGCACTGGCTGACCCAGATCTGAACCTGCCTCTTTGAAACCCAAGATCGACCCTATGAGCGAACTGAAGGAAATGCCGCTGATCGAACTCAGCGTGAAGGACGTCCCCGCCTATTGCCCGAACCCGGCGATGCCCCGCTGGAGCGCGCATCCGCGTATTTTCATCGACGTCACGCACGGCGAGGCCCGGTGCCCTTACTGCGGCACGCGCTACAAGCTGCGCGACGGCGAGGTGCTCAAGGGCCATTAAGTCCAGCGCCACGCACCGGCGCAGGCTGATCGTGAAAGCTGTCGCACCACGGTGCGACAGCTTTCGCGCGCAGCGTCTCCGTGTTGCTTCCCCCGTAATCGACCCGCTTCCGGCGCTCCAGGTGAGAGCCGGCCGAAGCGCTTTTTGACTGGAATTTCTGACCCGATGCGCCGTGCGCTCATAATCGCGCCCAATTGGATTGGCGACGCGTTGATGGCTCAGCCATTGTTCGCGCTAATCAAGCGGCTGCACCCGCGGATCGTCCTCGATGCCGTCGCGCCCGCGTGGGTGGCGCCGGTGCTCGCACGAATGCCGGAGATCCGCGAGATCCATTCGACTGACCTTGAACACGGCAAGCTGCAGCTATGGCAGCGGTGGCAATTGGCCAGCGACCTGCGTGAAGCCGGCTATGACGCAGCCTACGTGTTACCGAACTCGCTGAAATCGGCACTGATTCCATGGCTTGCCGGCATCCCGCTGCGCATCGGCTATACCGGCGAGAGCCGCTATATGCTGCTGAACGTGCGGCATCCGAATCCGCCGAAGGGCGAGCGAGCGCCGATGGTGCCGCATTACGCGGCGCTCGCCTACGCGCCGGGCGCCAAGCTGCCGGCCGACTTGCCGCCGCCGCGGCTGGAAATTGACTTGAACGAGCCGGTGCGCGTGTCACACCGGTTTAATCTCGACACGCGGGTGCCACTGATCGCGTTCTGTCCCGGCGCCGAATACGGGCCGGCCAAGCGCTGGCCGCCGGAGCACTTCGCGGCGCTGGCTCGGATGATCGGCCAGTCATTTCCGTACACGCAGATCGTCGCACTGGGCTCGCCCAAGGACAGCGCGGTCGCTCAGGCCATCGCGGAACGCGCCCCGAACGTGCGCAACCTGTGCGGCCAAACGTCGCTTGGCGAAGCCTGTGCACTGATCACGCGCGCGAGCGCGGTGGTGACCAACGATTCCGGCTTGATGCATGTGGCCGCGGCATTGCGCCGACCGCTCGTCGCGCTCTACGGATCGACCGACCCGCGACATACCCCCCCCCTGTCCGAGCTTGCGAAGGTACAATGGCTGCATCTCGAGTGCAGCCCGTGCTTCGCGCGCGAGTGCCCGCTCGGTCACCTGAAGTGCCTGCGCGAACTGTCTGCCGAACAGGTGTTCGGCGACCTGCGCGGGATGCTGATCGCCAACCGCTGAGCTGTGTCGGGGCGCGCCACGCTTGCCGCGCAAAACGAGCGCCCCGCCAGAACCGAACCTATCATCGACGCGCCATGCCACGTTTCGCCCGCCTTTTCGACGCCGCCGCCGACGCGCTCAACGCGTACTACCAAGCTATTGCCGACGCGAACCTGGATCATGCGATGAGCCTGTGGATTGACGAGGAATTCGCCAGCTGCATCTGCGCGGACGGCACGCACATGCACGGCCTTGGCGAAATCCGCGGTGGGCTGGCGAAGCAGTTCGAAGCGGCACGCGTGACGATCGAGCCGGTCGACATCCGCATACACGACAGCCTGAGCACCGTGGTCTACGCAATCGCTGAGGCACACCGTCCGGTCGACCAGACCGAGCCCGCGACGATGGTGTTCTCGACCTACGTGCTCGTGCATGAGCGCGGCGAATGGCGGATCGCCCATATCCACGCGAGCCCGATGCCGGACAAGGCTGCCGGCCAGTTCGCCGCGAAGATGCGCCATGGACAGGGTTCGCTACACTGAACGCTCGTCAGGCGCGGCCCACATCGATTTGATCTACCGGCCGCCCCGCTGGCTACCCAATGCTCATATCCAAACGATCGTGCCGGCGCTGCTCGCACGCGCGCCACGAGTCGCCTACCGGCGCGAGCGATGGACCACACCAGATGGCGATTTCATCGAGTTGGATTGGCTCGATACCGCCGAGCAGGCGCCAGATGCGCCACTCGTCGTGCTGTTTCACGGCCTGGAGGGCAGTTCTGGCAGCCATTACGCACGCACATTGATGGCGGCCGTCGCACTGCAGGGCTGGCGCGGCGTGGTCCCGCATTTCCGCAGTTGCAGCGGCCCGATCAATCTGGCGCCGCGTTTCTACCATCTGGGCGACAGCGCCGAAATGGACTGGATTCTGCACCGTCTGCACGACGCGCACGCGGGCCCGCTGCTCGTTGCCGGCGTGTCGCTGGGCGGCAACGTGCTGCTGCGCTGGCTCGGCGAACGGCGTGAGGACGCTGGCAGACTGGTCGATGCTGCGGCGGCCATCAGTGCGCCGCTGGACCCGAGCGTAGGCGGCGTTGCGCTGTCCAGCGGCTTCAACCTTCTGTACACGCGTAATTTCCTGCGCACGCTCAAGCGCAAGGCCGTCATCAAGGCGCAACAATACCCTGGCTTGTTCGACGTCACCGCCGCGCTGCAGGCGCGCGACTTCCGGGCGTTCGACGATATCGTCACCGCCCCGCTGCACGGCTTTGGGGACGTGGACGACTACTGGAAGCGCTCGGCGTCTAAGCCGCTGCTGTGCGAAATCACAGTGCCAACGCTGCTGCTCAACGCGCGCAACGACCCATTCCTGCCCGCGCATGCGCTACCGGCAGCGCGCGACGTGTCGGCGGCCGTCGAACTGGCGCAACCCGAATACGGCGGCCATGTCGGTTTCATGACGGGGCCGTTCCCAGGACGCATCGAGTGGCTGGCACGGCGCGTGCTGGGCTACTTTCAACCCTACGCTCGGTGACTCGCGATGGATGACATCGTCAAGAAAGCACTGGCCAAATGGCCCAACGTCTCACACTGCACCGGCTGGCTGCTGCTGGACAGACGCGGCAACTGGCGCATGCGCGATGAGGCAGCACAGTCGGGCGGCGAGCTGGGCACGCCGATCCGGCACCCGGCGCTGCTCGGCTTTATCAATCGCAACTACCAAGGCGACAAAGACGGCCAGTGGTACTTCCAGAACGGGCCGCAGCGAGTCTACGTCGAACTGGCGTACACGCCGTACGTTGTCAGGATGTCCAAGCACGAGGATTTGTCTGAAGCATTGCATGGTGACGTCCTGACGCTGTGCGACCATACCGGGGCACCGTTCGTGCCTTGCGCGTGCTACCTCGACGATGCCGGCGGCGTATTGTTCGTCGATGATGGCGCGCCTGCCCGGGTCGCGGTATTGCACGATTACGACCTAGCGCTCTTCTCCGAGCACATCGATTTCGATGACGACGGGCAGCCGCATACGTTCGTCTGGCGTCCGCATGAGCCGTTGCGGATCCAGCCCATTGACCGCGTTGATGTGCCGGTGCGCTTTCATTTCGAGCCTAGCCCCGCCGCCGTCGCGGCAGCGCGCATGCCAACTCCGTAGCGTGAGCGTGCGGCACGACGGCCCCCGTGGACCCGCTATCCGCGATGCTTGTCGTCGTCCCGCTCTTCCCGATAGCGCTCCTCGAATTCCCGCAGCCGCGCGGCGATCGCCGACATGTCGTAGTATGACGCACCGCGCGTATCGCGCGCCTGCCTGAGCTGGCGGATCGCCGATGGCCACGCGCCGTCGAGCGCCAACGTCTCTGCTTGCGCGCGGCGCTGCTGGACCGTGTCACCCAGTGCGGCACTCGCTTGCGCCAGATAGCGCCACCATTCACTGCGCTGCGGCTCCGCGGCTGCCTGCGCCCGTGCCAGCGCCTGCGCATCGGCGTACCGGCGCGCGGCGATCATCGCCTGCAAATACGCGTCGATCGCCGCGTGCGAAGCCGGATTGCGGCGCCGCGCCAGTTGGGCGTCGCGCAACGCATCGTCCAGCCGTCCGGCGCGGCGGGCGATTTCCGAGCCCAGCACATCCAGGCTGACCGTGGACGGCATGCCATCCGGCTGCGCCGACTGCAATGCGCCGAATGCCGCCCGCGCGCGCCGCAACGAAGCCTGCGCGGCCGCATAGTGCGCTTGCAGCATTTGCGCCAGCGCAATGCCATACCAGTTCGCCGCCACACTCGGCGCGGTCTGGTCATCGATCTCCGCCCGCAAGCGCTGCTCGATAACCGCAAGGTCGCTTGCCGACTTGTTCTGCAACACCCGCACGCGTGCCCGCACGAATACGTACTCTGGCGACTGCCGCGGCTGGCGATACGCTGCATTGCGGGCCCGGTCTGCCATATCGGCGATCCGCTCCCCGGTCAGGGGGTGCGTTCGCGCATAGGGCGGCACGCCAACATTCGCGACCGTACCCCGCTCCATGCGCTCGAAGAATGATGGCATTCCATACGGATCAAAGCCCGCGCCTTTCAGCATCATAAAGCCGACGCGATCCGCCTCGCGCTCGGCGGTGCGTGAAAACCGCAACTGATTGTCGATGGCGAACGCCTGTCCCCCGATCGCCACCGCCGAACCCAGATCCGCGCTGTGAGCCAACGCGCCAGCAAGCAAGCCAAACAGCATGCCGGCGATCGCCGCATAGCTGTTGCGCTCGCTGACCGTGATCATCCGCGCGATATGCCGTTGCAGCACGTGACCCATCTCGTGGCCGACTACCGACGCCAGCTCCGATTCGGTGCGTGTCGCGACGATCAAGCCCGTATTCATCCCGATGAAGCCGCCCGGCATCGAGAACGCATTGATCTGCATGTCGCGCACTGAGAACAGGTCGAAATCCGGCACGTAGCCACCGATGTAGCGCTCGCGGGCCGCGGCCGCGAGACGTGAGGCGACCGAGTTCAAATAGTCCCGCACCAGCCAGTCGTCCAGGTAATCGGGATCATGCCGCACCGCACGCATCACCCGCTCGCCAAGCTTGCGCTCCGCCTGCGGCGACAACGAGCCGCCTGAGCCGTCGCCAAGGCTGGGCAGCGAGTGCCCGTCCGGTCCATGGGACGCATCGGTGAACCTCGACGTACCCGGACGCTCGATGCTGCTCGCATTGCCGCGATACACGCCGAAGACATCGCTCAGCGAATCGGAATAGCGCGGATCATATTGCCTAACATCCCGGCCCGTTGCGCTGACCACCGGAATCGCCGGCGTGCCGGTAGACACCCGCACGCCGGCCTGCACGGTGTCGGGCGCGCCGGATAGCTGGGCGCTTGGCAGCCGCGGCCAAACCAGCGCAACGATGACGGACAACGCAATAAGACGTTTGATTTGCATGACTCGGTCAGGACATCCCGGCACACGACTGTGCAACGGCAGCACCCGTTCAGCCACCGCACCACCGTGAGTACACGTAGGCGTGGGCGCCGCAGTGCTCGTACGCGCCCACGCGTGCCACTGCTATGATACCGGGATGGCTGCGGGCCTCGGTGAATCGCTATTGCACGCTGATGCGCCGCGGACCGGGCCAGCCTCCCGCGGACCGGCAAGCCCCCGCAAGCTGCACAACGCCGCTTCCGGCAACGATATCGTGCCATCACTATCATGTCAGAACTTACCCATTTCGATGCATCCGGCCAGGCGCAGATGGTCAACGTCGGCGACAAAGATGCAACCCGCCGTGTCGCGATTGCGCGTGGCACGATCGCGATGCGCGCCGAAACACTGGCGCTCATCCGCGAGGGCCGCGCCGCCAAGGGCGATGTGCTGGGCGTCGCGCGTATCGCGGCGATCCAAGGCGCCAAGCGCACATCCGACTTGATTCCCCTGTGCCACCCGCTCGCGCTGACCCGCGTGAGCGTCGATTTCACCCTAGACGAAACGCCAGCGGCCGTGCACTGCACCGTCCGCGTCGAGACGATCGGCCGCACCGGCGTCGAAATGGAAGCGCTCACGGCGGTGCAGATCGGCCTGCTGACCGTCTACGACATGTGCAAGGCCGTGGATCGCGGCATGACGATTACCGATGTAAAGCTGCTCGAGAAACACGGCGGCAAGTCCGGGGATTGGGTAGCGGGGGAATAGGTACGGCCGGAACCACGGGGGTTACCCACGGGTCCCGCGCTAGATCAAAACCGGCGAAGCCGATCATTCCCCACCGTCTTCGTCGTCCTCCGGCGGCGCCACCGGCACGATCCCATAGCGGGCGACAAGCGTCTGCTTGAATGGCGCAAGCACACTGCCGGCATCGTCACACGCGCGATACACCGCAGCAAGCTGCATCGGCCAATCCTTCAACATGTCCGCAAATACTTTCAGCCGACGCATGGTCTGCAACGCGCCATCGGTATCGCCAGCGATCGCCTGCAGCACCGCGTACCGCCGCACCACGGTTTCTCCAGGCAATAGGGCCATCGCCTGGCGGTGCATCGCCAGCTTCTTGTCGAGATCGGTCTTATCCAATGGCAACAATGTCGCGAAACCATATTCGCCCCATGCGGAAAACAGCACCGCCGGATCGGCCCGGTATTGCTCATAGGGATTGGAGCCGTAGTACAGCACTTCCGAGCGCGCATAGTCGCGCTGGATTGGGTACAATGCGACGAGGCCGGCAAGTACCAGCGCGCCCTGCCCTCCCCGAGCGGCTGCGGGCGCCGCCCGCAGCGGTGCGGTCTCCAGCAGTCCAATCACGAACCACGCCGGCAGTAGGAAGAACATGTACTGCTGTGGATACTCGACCAGCGCGTGCATCAACAGGATGCCGATCAGCGCGATGCCGAATACCCGTTCGACCCGCTCACCACCACGCAGAACGCGCACGCACCACAGCAGCAGTCCCACCACGACGATCGTCAGTCCGAGTACACCGGTCTTAGCCAGCAGGTCGATCACGATGTTATGGGAATTGTTCGCAATCTCGACGTTGCCGAGCTTGTTGACGAGTTCATATTGAATGCGTGGAAATTCGCCCCAGCCAACGCCAAACCATGGGTGCATCTCGAACATCGCGAGCCCATATTTCCAGAGCGCCAACCGCGGCGCAATCTGGCCGGCATCCTGAAACCGTTCGGCAGCGGACTGACCCAGATTCAGGCCGAAAGACACATTGGCCCAGCGCGTCGCGATATTGACGGCGACGAAAATGACCAGCAGCAACACCGGCGTCGCCCAGTCGCGCAGCGAACGCCGGGTGTCGTGGCGTCCGCCATAGGACGTTACGCGATTGCGATGCGCCTCGAACGCCATCCATACTCCCGCCAGCACGATGACGCCGGTCTGCAACCAAGGGCCACGCGAGACCGTCAATGCCTGACCGGCGGTATAGACCACCGACAACATGATCCATACTGGGTAACGTAACCGTCGCTGCTGAACCAGATACAGCGCCGCGGCCAGCGCAAACGCGATGTACGTGGCCAAATGGTTCGCCTGCGCCATGTTGCCGAACGGCCGCCGCCCTATCTGCACGTTGTAGCTGACCACGAAGGGCGCCACGCGGTTTTCCAAATGAAACAATTGGACGAATTGACAAAACACCGCGAATACGCCACCTGCCAGCAGCGCGTACGCCATCACATTGAACGCGCGTTGCATCGAACCCAGGCGACTGACCCAGTACCCCGTCTGCGTCGCCATCAACGCGGCGAGCAGAAACCCGCCACCGAGCAGATTCATCGATGGCTGAACGGTATCGATGATGAACGGCTGCGCGAATAACAACGCGCCGAACAGCAGCGGCACGAGCGCCACCCGCGGCGCACCGATCGCCACACGCTCGCCGGACACAAACACCCATGCGAAGACCGATCCCCCGACCAGCAAGTACAACGCAAGCGCCAAGTACTCGGCGTAGAAGGTCGGAATCGGATACGTATGTAACGTGACCGCGTACGGCAGGATCCAGGCCAGGATAAGAAAGACAAACGTCAGCAATTGCGGCAACGATACGGGCATGGCGGATCGGACTCGGGGAAACCGGCGCACTATACAAAAATTCCGCACCGCTGTGGCGATGCATTGGCTATTTAGCTGACTGCAGCTGACTCGTCCTGTTGCGCAGAATGCCTCAAACCGCATTCGATTCCCGAAGCGGCCTCTTGTGAGGAGCGCACCGATGACTGCATCGACCCGCCAGAAGCCCGACGATTCTTCCCGCACCACGGCACGGGCACCGACACCGTCGTGCGCGGCATTCACGCTGGTGGAACTCATGATCGTACTGGCAATCGTTGGCGTCATCGCGTCATTTGCGCTACCGGCGTACCGCGACTATCTGACTCGCAGCCGAGTCGGCGAGGGCCTATCGCTGGCTGCGCCGGCGCGGCTGGCCGTGGCAGAAAACGCCGTAGCGGGCGCGCAACGGCTCGGCAGCGGCTATGCACGACCGCCGGCGACGCGCAACGTGGAGTCGATTGACATCGACGACAAAACAGGGGCCATCACGATCAGCTATACATCGCTGGTCGCACCATCCGGCGAGAACACGCTCGTGCTGGTGCCGTCGACATCCGACGATCCGGACGCACCCCATGCACAAGTATCCGTCAGCAGCAACCGCAGCAGCACAGGCACACTGACTTGGGAGTGCTTCGCCGCCGGCAAGACCACTTCGTCGCTCCCGATTCCCGGGCCAGTGCCGGACCCGAGGCCGACGCTGCCGGACCGTTTTGCGCCGCCGGAGTGCCGTGCGTGAGCCTCATCCAGATTCGCGTGTCGCGGCGCATCGGCATGCTGGGCGTGGCGGCATTGCAGTGTCGCCATCGGCATACTGGGCATGGCGGCATCGCAGGACCGGTACCGGTGCACCGGACTTGCGAGCATCGCAATGCCGTAAACGAGCGCCATTGTTGCGTGATCGCCATTGGGGCCCCGCGCATGAACGACACCGGCAGCGTCGTGATGGAATGCCGGAACGCATTGGCCGTCGCGTCCCGTATCCGCGCGTCAGCGAACGCGCACCGCCGTGCCATACCGGCTACGGCGTTTCAGCCACCCACCGATCCCGATCACGGTCAGCGCACCGATAACGCCGGCGACGTAGTGATACGCTTGCGTGCTATCCTCAAGCAGCCTCCCCACAAGGGGATCACCGATGATCAGGCCACCGGCAATCCAGCCGAGCAACGCGGCGCCGAATGCGACGATCGCCGGGAAACGACCCAGCAATTTGAGCACCAGCGCGCTGCCCCATACGATCAACGGCACACTCAACAGCAAGCCAAAGACCACCAGCCCCAGCCGATGCTCCGACGCAGCCGCATCGGCCGCGCCGGCTATCGCGATCACGTTGTCCAGGCTCATTACGAAATCGGCAACGATGATGGTACGCACAGCCGCCCACAGCTTGTCCGCGGCCTTGACGCTGCCATGCGCATCCGGTTGCGGCCGCATCAACTTGATGCCGATCCACAGCAACAACAGGCCGCCAGTGAGCTTCAGGACTGGCACGTCGAGCAACAATACGGCGAACGAAATCAGCACGACGCGCAGCGCGATGGCGCCGACCGTGCCCCACAGCACGCCTTGCACCCGTTGCGCGGGAGAAAGATTCCGGCAGGCCAGCGCGATGATAACGGCATTGTCGCCGCCCAGCAGGATATCAATGATGACGATCTGGAGCACGGCGCTCCAGTTCAACGAGGCGAGCAATTCGAGCATGGTGGTCGGCGCAGAATGGAAAAGACCAAGCGTTTTTCAGACTCGTTGCTTATAGCAAGCGCCGAACTCGAAAGATTTTTGAAAGGATATCAAATTCCGCGCTTCACCGGCTGGAAAAAGATACGGCCGGCCACCGCATCGCGGTGGCCGGCCGTGCCGGAAGTGATGAATACGTGTCGGCGGTGCTTACAGCACCGACTTCAACAAGCGACCCATCTCGGATGGGTTCTTCGTTACCTTGATGCCGCACGACTCCATGATCTCGAGCTTCGCTTCGGCGGTGTCGGCGCCACCCGAGATCAATGCGCCAGCGTGACCCATCCGCTTGCCCGGGGGCGCCGTCACGCCGGCGATGAAGCCCACGACCGGCTTCTTCATGTTGTCCTTGATCCAGTACGAGGCATTCGCCTCGTCCGGGCCGCCGATTTCACCGATCATGATGACCGCATCCGTATCCGGATCGTCGTTGAACATCTTCATTACGTCGATGTGCTTCAGACCGTTGATCGGGTCACCGCCGATCCCGACAGCCGACGATTGGCCCAGGCCAAGCGCAGTCAGTTGGGCAACCGCCTCATACGTCAGCGTACCCGAGCGGGAGACAACGCCGATGCGACCTTTCTTGTGGATGTGACCGGGCATGATGCCGATCTTCAGCTCGTCGGGTGTGATCACACCCGGGCAGTTCGGCCCGAGCAACAACGTCTTGCGGTTCTCGCGGCGCATCCGGTCGCGCACCTCGATCATGTCCCGAACCGGAATGCCTTCGGTGATGCAGATCGCCAGGTCCAGATCGGCTTCGACGGCTTCCCAAATTGCCGCAGCGGCGCCGGCCGGCGGCACATAGATCACCGACACGGTCGCACCGGTCTGCGCCTTGGCTTCCTTGACGCTGCCGAAAATCGGAATGCCCTCGAAATCCTCGCCGGCTTTCTTCGGATTTACACCCGCGACATAGGCAGCGCGGCCATTCGCGTACTCGCGGCAGGCGCGCGTGTGGAACTGGCCAGTCTTGCCGGTAATACCCTGCGTGATGACCTTCGTATCTTTGTTGATCAGAATCGACATGTAATGACCTCTTTCGTTCGGCGTCGCAGCTCGCGCAGGCGCGGTGGCAACGACACCATGCGTATCCTCGAAGTGAGCGCGGCGGCTTACTTGCCTTCGGCTGCGGCGACGACCTTCTGCGCGGCTTCTTCCATGCTGTCCGCGGAAATGATCGGCAACCCGGAGTCGGCGAGCATCTTCTTGCCGAGGTCCTCGTTAGTGCCCTTCATTCGCACGACCAGCGGGACTTGTAGGTGCACCGCCTTCGATGCCGCGATCACGCCCTCGGCGATCACATCGCAACGCATGATCCCACCGAAGATGTTCACAAGGATGGCCTTCAAGTTCGGGTTCTTCAGCATCAGCTTGAACGCTTCGGTTACCTTCTCGGTCGTCGCACCACCGCCGACATCGAGGAAGTTCGCCGGTTCGCCACCGAACAACTTGATCGTATCCATCGTCGCCATCGCCAAGCCGGCGCCATTGACCAGACAGCCGATGTTGCCATCCAGGGAGATGTACGCAAGATCGAACTTTGACGCCTCGATTTCAGCCGGATCCTCTTCGTCAAGATCACGGTATGCAACGATCTCCGAGTGACGGAACAGCGCGTTCGAATCGAAGTTGAACTTTGCGTCCAACGCGATTACCTTGCCGTCGCCGGTCAGGATCAACGGGTTGATTTCAGCCAGCGATGCGTCCGTTTCCCAGAACGCCTTGTACAGTCCATGCAGGTTTGCACGAGCCTGTGCGAGCGATGTATCCGGCACGCCGATTTTCTTAGCGATCTCGTCTGCTTCAGCGTCCTGCAAGCCCTTAGCCGGATCGACCGCAACCTTGTGGATCAACTCGGGCGTCTTCGCAGCCACTTCCTCGATGTCCATGCCGCCTTCGCTGGAGGCCATCAGCACGACTTTTTGCGAGATACGGTCGACGACGAGGCCAACATACAGTTCCTTCTTGATGTCCGCGCCTTCTTCGATCAGCAGCCGGTTGACCTTTTGCCCTTCGGGGCCGGTCTGGTGCGTCTTGAGCTGCATGCCAAGGATCTGGTTCGAATATTCGCGCACCTGATCCAGGGATTTCGCGACCTTGACACCACCGCCTTTGCCACGGCCACCCGCATGGATCTGGGCCTTCACCACCCAGACCGGGCCGCCGAGCTCCTCGGCCACCTTGACGGCTTCGTCTACCGAAAACGCGGGCTTGCCGCGTGGCACCGTGACCCCGAATTTCCGCAGGATCTCTTTACCCTGGTACTCGTGAATCTTCATGCGTGATTCCTTCAGTCTGAGAGTTGGAATGAATATCGCTGTGTGCGGCGCTTGGCGCGGCTTCGCGCACGAAGCGACGCGGACCTCACGCGGCGCCTAGCCCTACCAGCGCGAATAGAATTGCGTAACCACGAACCGTCAAGCTTCAACGCGTGGCAGCGATCAAGCTGAAACGGCATCACATCGCCGGCTGCGTCCGTGTCTGACACGCCTGTCTGCGACACGTCGCCGACGCAAGCCTGGAGGGTTACTACACTCGTCGATAGCATGCGCAAATTGGTCAGATGCGCGCGGCCCGCCGCCTCACCAAGACGCTCAGTAACGGCATGCCGGAGCCCACGACGCAGGTCCAACTCAATCAATGCGCGATCGCTTGGATTGACGTCTTCGCCATGCCCCAGATCAGAAACCCATTTCACCGCCGGTGACTGCGCATCGACGACATTTATCCGATGATCAATCGTCACCCGCAGCCGGAGTTTGTGGATAGGTAGCTCGGTCAGCCTAACGCCGGTTGCGAGTTGCGTGTCACGCGCGTTGCAGTCGGTCAGGCATGCTTCGATGTCCCACAGGCCGTCTCCGCGCTCGAACGCTTGCACGTCAATCGCACGGCGATGACGCGCCCGACGAGGAGCAGAGGGAGGGAGCGGCATGGAAAGGGTTGCGGCCGGATGGAAAACTCAGCGATTTTAGCATACCGGTCTGACGGCCTGACGACACCCGCGTGCCCACCCCGGAACGCACTTCACCGCCACGAACGCATAGACGGAGCACAGCATGCTACGTAGCACGACGCGGTCTACGCAGACCGTCATTCATCGCCGGCTTCGTCGTCGATCCCGCTGACGAGCCGCGAAATCACCACGCGGGAAAAGCCGCGGGCGGCCAGGAAACGCGCCTGCTTCGCACGCTCGGCCGGCGACTGCGCGACATGGCCCTGAAATTTCTTTTGCCACACCGCTTTCGCCCGCTCCCATTCGGTTTCCCGTAATTGATTGCCGATGTCGTCCAGCAGGTCGCCATGCAACGCGTGCCGCTTCAACTCACCAACGATCCGGGCCGCGCCGAAGCGGGACGCACGGCGATGCACGACGCTTTCAGCAAACCGACTATCGGACAGCCAACCGTCCCGTTCGAGTGCATCGAGAATCGGCTCAATATTGTCGCCTTCCTGGGCGTCGCGCTTGAGCTTAGCAGCCAGTTCGGCACGACTGTAATCTCGGCGCGACAAATACCTCAACGCGCGCCCCTTCAGGCTTGGCACGGGGCGCGGGCACTTCGTGCGCACTTCGCGTTACGCTTGTCCACCCTCGGCGGCTACCGCGCCGGCCGGCATCGCCACGACACCGAGCGATTCACGAACGCGATTTTCGATCTCGCGCGCAAGATCCGGATTTTCACGCAGGAACTCCCGCGCATTGTCCTTGCCCTGGCCAATCTTCTCGCCGTTGTAGCTATACCAGGCACCCGCCTTCTCAACGATCTTCGCCTGGACGCCAAGATCGATGATTTCACCGTGTCGCGAAATCCCCTCGCCATACAAGATGTCGAAAATCGCCTCGCGAAACGGTGGCGACACTTTGTTTTTGACCACCTTAACCCGCGTTTCGTTACCGATGACTTCATCGTTCTTCTTAATCGAGCCGATCCGACGGATATCGAGCCGGACCGACGCGTAAAACTTCAACGCATTGCCGCCGGTGGTGGTTTCCGGGTTGCCGAACATCACACCGATCTTCATGCGAATCTGGTTAATGAAGATGACCAAGCAGTTGGTCCGCTTGATCGTACCGGTCAGCTTGCGCAGCGCCTGCGACATCAGCCGCGCCTGCAAGCCGGGCAGTGAATCGCCCATTTCACCTTCGATTTCGGCTTTCGGCACGAGCGCAGCCACCGAGTCGATGACGATCATGTCGATCGACCCCGAGCGCACGAGCGCATCGGCGATTTCCAGTGCCTGCTCGCCAGTATCGGGTTGAGAAATCAGCAGTTCCGACGCGTTGACGCCCAGCTTGGACGCATACTGGACATCGAGCGCGTGTTCCGCGTCGATAAACGCGCAGGTGCCGCCGATTTTCTGCATCTCAGCGATTACTTGCAGTGTGAGCGTCGTCTTGCCGGACGATTCCGGCCCGTAAATCTCGACGACACGGCCACGCGGCAGCCCACCGACGCCTAGCGCAATGTCTAGGCCGAGCGAGCCAGTCGATACGACTTGAATGTCTTCGACTGCCTCGCCATGGCCAAGTCGCATGATCGACCCCTTACCGAACTGCTTCTCGATCTGCGACAGCGCGGCAGCCAGTGCCTTGTTCTTCTCCGCAGTCAGTCCAGCTGAGCCTTTCTTGCTTTCTTCCATGAATCGTCCTTTGCTATGATGAGCGGCAGTCCGTTACCGAGGCGGCACGCCTCGCATCGCGGCCATTCCGGCCATCTCTGGATAATACCGCTGCCCGCGCCAACGCACGGCTTCGGATACTGTATAAAAAAACAGTGTTGTTTGCAAGCGCGAAATACATGCGTCCTTTTCGCAACTAGCATGCCTGGTCCCGCCGCGTCCCTCGGAGGGTAGGGTCGATGCGTATTGCGCTGGACACCGCATGTCGTTGCAATATGTACGATAAGAAAACGCCGAGAACGGGGACAAGTTTGCGCCGCCGGCACTAAAATGCCCATACGCATGCTTATTGCCGAAAATGACAGCATACTCGCGGATGGCCTGATCCGATCACTCCGCCATTTGGGCTATACGGTTGATCACATCAAGACGGGGTCGAGGCCGACGTAGCCCTGTCGATGCAATCGTTCGACCTGCTGTTCCTTAATCTCGGACTGCCGCGCATGGGCAAGCTCGACGTATTAAGCAGGCTGCGGCAACGCAATTCCAACCGCTTTGCATCGGCCGGCCCCCAAGGGGGACGTGAAAGTGGTTGACAACACGTCTGCTCATGCCCATAATCTGAGATTCTTTCGGCGAATTAGCTCAGTCGGTTAGAGCGACGGAATCATAATCCGCAGGTCCGGGGTTCGAGTCCCTGATTCGCCACCATATTTGACGCGGCCCGCCACGATGCGGGCTGTTTTGTTCCGCAAATAGCGCGCTGTTCTGCAATCTTCGCTACCGGGTAGACGTCACCAGCTTGCCCTTCCGGTGCCGCACATATCGGCGCGTCATCTTCTCATCAGCGTGTCCTAGCTGGTCGTTGGCCGCCGCCATGCCTGCCGATTTCCCCTTGTCGGTGCCCCGCTTTAACGCGCAGGTCGTGGGACTGGAACGCTTCGATGGCAGTGGCCAGTTCGTGCCGTTTCTGCGCACGCACCTTCTTCGCTGCACCCAACCACGCTCGTGGGCATCGCCATAGACAAGCTTCGCTCGCTCCAGCATTACGTGTGCGCGGTGCGGCCGCAGACAGTAGGATGCAACTTATCTGCATCATCAGTTATTTGAGCCGCACGTTGTTTGGGCTGCTTGCTGTTTACCAGGGCCAGCGTCGCACGAGCTTCTTCAAAAGTGTGCGTTACCAAAAAACGATGTAACCGCTCCCGCATATCGTCAGAGCACTATCCGCCAAAAACATGGCGTTTAAAAGTTCATAGCTGTGCTCGTCTTCCCGCTTTTAGCTAACCTGCTGTGCGGTTTCGCTTCGTATTGCGCCGTTTCTTTTTATCGACCGCTGAGTGTGCTGATGGACTTTGATCTGAATGCCGCTTTAAACGACTATAGTGCCTACATCCGCGCGTTGGAGTCGTGCCCGCAACCCGCCGCGTCGGTGCCACCGCCACGGCAGCCACCAAGCAGCGCTTTAGCTAACACGTCGGCCAGCCGGCCCACGACATATCATGACCTGCCGCCCGAACTGATTGAGCGGATCGGTGACTACGTGCCCGTTCAAGACGTGAAAAATTTTTCAGTAGTCAATCGTCGCACGTATCATGCGATGCAAACCAAGCAGTTAGTCTACCGCTACTGGCAACGAGCCAATCAAGCCGTAAGTCTCGCGTCAATCAATCAACTGCTCAATGAGATGGATGGCACGCTCGCCGATCCGGCGCAGCACGTCGAGCCGATTGACGCGTTGCGCCAGCGTCTGCAAGCATTGCCGAAGGCCGAGCAAGGCGAAGCGTTCAAGCGATTGTTCGCAGCCGCGCAGCGCATTCCGAAGCATGGGTTACCAATACAAAAGGCGCTGATGCTGAGATTTCGTTATTTGCCATGGTATCAGCGTCTTGAAGTATTTGACTTCGCTCACGCCTTAGTGGCACAGCGCGGGCCTGAGCAGGACAATGTCTGGCCGGCACTGGCGATTGGGTTGATCAATTTCAACATCGGCTCACCGGAGTTCATTGAGCGTTATCAGGCGATCTTGGCGCGGCTGCCGTCTTTGAACGTGTCCCAGCAAGCGGAGCTGATTTCGGTCTTGGTCGGGCTACTGGGGCATTTGCATTCGGATAGGGCGCACCCGAGTAAATCCGCGCAGTACGCGTTTTTTTACGAACAGACTCTGCGCCTTCCACCCGCTTATCAGGATAAGGCAGTTGGCGCGTTGGCGGACAGCATATGGGTCTTGCCAAAAACGGAGCAGCCCGTGCGTTACGCGCAAATGCGCGACTTAGCTTTATCGCTGCCAGACGAGCAGTGGGGAATCGCATTTCGCCATTTGCCGGCGGCGGGAATCAAGGCGTTGCCGCCTGACCAACATGCACAGGAGTTGGCCTTGTTTGAGCGCCATTTGGCGCGTGTGCCAGCGGCGCAGCGTGAGGGGGCGGCGCTCGGATTGCTGTCTAGTATTCGTTATCTGGATGAGGCGCTGTCGCAGCGAGTATGGCCGCAAGGGTTGGATTTGATCAATGGCAGGGGCGAAGCGGCGTTATTGCGTCTGCTCACCGGGCTTCAGACATATTCTGTGTTCCGGACCATTAACGATCAAAAATTATTATCTGCCAAGGCTCAGGTCATCGAGTTTATGGAAGCCAATCGTTTCTCTGAGGCGGCCCGTGCACGCATCCTAGACAGTGTTCGAAATTGGAACTTTCCATGGCTCAGGCATGAGCCATCTTAATGGAAGCGGTGCGCAGAGTTGGTTTTGGCAATCAGGGCTGATTGTGCATCTGTTCGGTGCAAGCATTCTGCGCCGCGGCAATCTGATTGAGGTCCTGCCAAAGCACCGAGCGGCCCCAATGCCGATGACATTGTTCGCCCCCCACCGCGAACCGGTATCCAGACGGTTTCGAGTCTTTGCCGAACGGCTCGAACCGCTGTTGAAACGGCGGCTGTCGCAACGGTGATGTCGCACCGGCCATAAGCTCATGTTTTTTCGCCATCGTGTGGAACATGCGCACGTGAATCGGGACCGATCCTTGCTTTCCCCATGCACGTCGCGCTGCGCGCGGCACATCAATCACGCTGGAGGTATCGACGGTATGAACCATTCACAAGCGCAAACAGATATCGCGCGGGCTTTGCTAATCATTTTTATTTTGTCGCTGCTGATCGGGGGCAGCCTGTATATCATGAGCCCGTTCCTGCCCGCGCTGATTTGGGCCACGATGATCGTCGTGGCAACGTGGCCGATGATGCGCGGCGCACAGGAGCGGCTCGGCGGACGACGCGGCCGAGCGACTGCGTTGATGCTGGCCGCCTTGTTGATCGTCATCGCGTTGCCGCTGTATGGCGCGGTGGTAGCCATCGCGGCCCACGCCGATACGATCCTGCAACACGCCCGCGCCCTGCCAGACTACCGGCCCGCTCCGCCACCGGCTTGGTTGCACGAGGTGCCGCTGGTCGGCGAGCGCATCACCTCGGCATGGCAGCGGCTCACCCACGCCGGCGTCGACGGCCTGCTGGAATTCGTTGCCCCTTACGCGGATACCGGCGCGAAATGGATGGTGTCGCGCGCGACCGCGGTCGGTGGCGTACTCGTGCATCTGCTGTTGACGCTCATCCTATGCGGGGTGTTGTACATGCATGGCGAAGCGGCAGCCGGGGCTGTGCGGCGCTTTGCTTATCGCCTTGCCGATGAACGCGGTACGGCCGCGGTGCGCCTGGCCGGCCAGGCCATCCGCGCCGTCGCGCTGGGCATCGTCGTCACCGCGGCTGTGCAATCGGCGCTGGCCGGGCTGGGGCTACTCGCCGCTGGGATACCCGGCGCGGGCATGGTATGCGCGATCACCCTCATCTTCTGCCTGGCGCAGATCGGTCCGCTGCTGCCGTTAATTGGCGCGGCAATCTGGTTGTTCTACCAGGACGCGACTATCGCCGGGGTCGCCATGCTCATCTGGGCGTTCGTCGTTTCCAGTCTCGACAATGTCATACGTCCGCCGCTGATCCAGCGTGGCGTGGACCTGCCGATGCTATTGGTGTTGGCCGGCGTACTTGGTGGACTGATTGCATTCGGCATCGTCGGACTGTTCATCGGGCCGGTCATTTTGGCTGTCACCTACAAGCTGATGCACGCATGGATCGATGAGCAGGCCAAAGCCGTATCCTGCCCCTCTCGCCAAGAACGGGCGTAGCCGTAACGACGCAAACGCCCCACGCCGGCGTTCAACCCAGCACCGCACGACGAGCAATGTGCTCGTCGGCGCGCCGATGCTTGCGCTGGGCATCACATTCGCGGGCTCCACGCTGATGGCTGCCTGCGGTGGCGACAACGCGTGACGGGAGCGTTGTCGCCACCGGTCAGCATGGCGTCGCTCCAAGGCGCGTCGTTCAACTCGATGCCCGCACCTGCGTTGGCTAACTCGGCAGCCATGGCAAGCACGAGCATGGGCTTGATACTGACGACCCGCTTCAGCGACGGCAGCCGCCGCGCCTACAATCTGGCTTACCAGCCGTTCAGTCAGAACCTGTACGGTGATCCGACCAAGACTGAACCCTACTCCTTACCCGTACGGCCACCTAAGCCGCCGCACGTGCGACGACAAGTTTTCACGTCGCATTGTTGAGACGCAATCGGGCTGTTAGCGCAGTGTATCGACGATCAACGCAACGTTTAGGCCAATCACCAGCACTGCGGCCACCATCGATAATACGGCAAGCCACGGACTGAGCCGATAGCCACCCATCACATCGCGATGGCGACACAACCAAACCAGCGCAATCATCGGCACCGGCACCGTGAGACTCAATACCACCTGGCTGATGATCAAGGCGCGGGTCGCATCAACACCGGCAGCGACTACCAGGAATGCAGGCAACATCGTCACTAAGCGGCGCACGATGACGGGAATGCGGAAACCGACGAAGCCCTGCATGATCATTTGTCCCGCCATCGTGCCGACCACCGAGCTTGACAAGCCCGAAGCGATCAGCGACACGATGAACAATGCCGAGGCTGCAGCACCAAATAACGGCGTCAATGTCCGGTACGCCTGGTCGATCTCAGCAACATGTGCATGACTAGGATGGAATGCGCCGGCGGCCATCACCACCATGGCCATGTTGACCAGTCCCGCCACACTCAACGCAACGAGCACCTCGATCCGACTGTAGCGCAGCAGCGCGCGACGGTCCGCGTCGCTTCGCGCGACGACGCGCTCGCCGGTCAATCCTGAATGCAAGAAAAGCGCATGCGGCATCACCGTCGCACCGACGATGCCGACCGCGATGGTCAATGCCGGATGGTCGGGTATTGACGGGTGGAGCGCGCCGTGTCCCACTGCCCGCCAATCAATCGGCACGATGAACAGCTGCGCAACGTAGGCTAATGCGATAATACCGACCAGGGCGCCAATCGCCAGTTCCAGCGGCCGAAAACCGTGCCGCTGGAACATTAGCATTAGGTACGTCAGCACGCCGACGATCACCATGGCGGTGAGCAGCGGAATGTGAAACAGTAACGCCACGCCGATGGCCCCGCCGATGAACTCGGCCAGATCCGTGGCCATCGCCGCGAGTTCGCTGGCCATCCACATCGACAAGGTCACCGGCTTGGGCAGACGCGCCCGGCATAACTGGGCCAGGTTACACCCGGTCACGATCCCGAGCCGTGCCGACAAGCCCTGGAAGAGCATCGCAACGAGGCTGGCGAACAGCACCACCCACAGCAACTGATAGCCATATCCAGCGCCGGCCTGGATATTGGTGGCGAAGTTGCCCGGGTCCATATAGGCGACCGACACCACCACGGCCGGTCCAGCCAATGGCAACAGGATCCGTACGCCGCGTCGGCGGCCGTCTAGAACCTGTCTGACTTGTTGCGCGGTTTGCTCGCTAGAAATCGCCATGAATTTGCACATCCCCATCGTATTGAACGCCTCGGCGCCGGCGCGTGCGCGCCCTCCGGCAACGCCGCGTCGTCACCGCTCTGGATTGCGGCGGTCGTCAGCCACAACCTTGCGGCCATATTCGAGCGCCGCCGCACGCGCCTGCTCAATCGTGTCGAATGGACCGATCTCGGGAGCACCCGGAAATGGGAAGATCACGCGGCGATCGGCCTGTCGCACGACCTTCAGCACACCGATAAAACGGCCGTCCATGCCGGGCTTAGCGGTGACGAGCACCTTAAATCCTTCACTCCAGGATTGCTCGGCGCCGGGATTCTGCCTTCCAGCTTGGGGTGGGTTGTACTGCACGGTCCTCTCCTGTCGAGTCGGCACCACACACCAACGCCGTGCGGCGCCCCGCGCCCGCCGTCGCGCCTTGTTTGAAACACGGTGCCAGCTACTTCTATCGGGCGACGCCGTTAGCCGTTAGCATGGTTCATTCCCGGCTGCAAGCCACGCAATTTGCGGGCTTGAGCGAACGCAAGCCAGCCGCGCCGCACACACGATAGGTTTAGCCCGCGATGCGTTTGATACACGATGTGTTTGATACGTGGTACGTTTGGTATGTGATACCCACGAGTACGAGCAATACCACTAGTACGCAGACGCGCCAGCAACACACCCCGCACCGACATCCGCGTACGACAGGCAGCAGGAATCCAGCGCTCGGTGCCGCATCGTTCACCGTCAACCGACTGGCGCTCGGTACCGCGTCGTTCACCGTCAACTAGCGCCTCGTCGCCTCTCGATGAACAAACGCGCCCGCTCCACTCCGGCGCGCACGGCTTCATCAGCTGTCAGCCATTCCGGCGCCACCTCTTGTGGCATATCGAACTGCACTGGTTCGCGATCGCGCGTGATTTGAATCTGCGGTACCCACGCGCCCCGCGCGTTGCGCTGCGCCGTCACCTTGGCATGGTGGTCCAAATAATCGAATACCGTGACGCCATGATCACTGACGCCGGACAAGCTGTTCATCATCGTCCTCCGTTGATCCACATTGCCCTTGAGAGTGCCGTCATTACGTTACCTGTCACACGCTTGCGCCGGATACGGCCGCTTTTCAACGAACGGATCAAGCCGTTCCGGCTGCGCATGGATTTCTTGCGACCGCACGGCGTGCACCAGATAGCCTTCTACGGGGCACGCGGGTGACGTCGCTATCGCAATACCCGTGCCACGATGCGGTTGCGCATTGCATTGGCGGGAACGCACGTTGCGCAAACAAATCGGCGGCTGACGCTACGCGTGCGGCCTTGGCGAGCACCGCGACACCTTTCACGTCACAGGAGGCTTCATGTTCGTCCACAACAAACGATTGCAGTACACCGTACGGGTCAATGGCACGGACCCTGGCCTGGCTAATCTGTTGCTGGAGCAGTTCGGCGGCCCACAAGGCGAATTGGCCGCAGCCATGCGTTACTTCACGCAGGCCATCAGCGAGGAAGATCCCGGCCGCAAGGACATGCTATTCGACATCGCGACAGAAGAACTCAGTCATCTGGAGATCATCGGGTCTATCGTCGCGATGCTCAATCGTGGAGCGAAGGGCGAGTTGGCCGAGGCGGTCGATGAGCAGGCCGAGCTTTATCGCAAACTGAATGGCGCCGGCAATGACAGCCACGTGACACAAGTGCTGTACGGCGCCGGCACGCCGCTGACGAATTCGGCCGGCGTGCCGTGGAGCGCCGCGTACATCGATACAATCGGGGAGCCAACCGCTGACTTGCGCTCGAATATCGCCGCCGAGGCCAGGGCCAAGATCGTCTATGAGCGGCTGATCAATGTCACCGACGATTCTGGCGTGCGAGACGCGCTCGGCTTTTTGATGACCCGCGAAGTCTCTCATCAGAAATCATTTGAAAAAGCGCTTTATTCCATTACGTCGAATTTCCCGCCGGGCAAGCTGCCGCCCGCGCCGGAATATGCGAACAGTTATTTCAAGATGTCGACCGGCGCGGCACCGGTACGCGGACCCTGGAATGAGGGTGGCGACTTAAACCTCGTCGAGAATCCGCCGGTGCCGGTCGATGGCGGTGACGGCCAGGCGAGCGTGACACTGCAACCGGATGAGGATGCCGCGCTGAGCGCGATGAAGCAGCGACTCAGGTCGGACCCGGCCACGGACCCACCCACTGGCGCGGAGTTAGAAATGAACAAGCGATGACCGCGGCGCGCGACGTGTAGCGTCCCCGGCGGTCCACGCGATGATGAGCTACCCGTCGCGGTGCATCTTCGGTCGCGACAACACAAATCCCGGATTACCTACACGATGTCCACGCTTTTGCCTTTCCCAAACCGCCGCGCGGCGGGCAGTGCACTGGCCGGCGCGCTGACCCGCTATCGGGATGCGACGCCGCTGGTCGTCGGCTTGCCGCGCGGCGGCGTACCGGTGGCATTTGAGGTCGCCCGAGCGCTGGGCGGCAGCCTTGACGTGCTGCTGGTACGCAAGCTCGGCGCGCCGCAGCAGCCGGAACTCGCGCTAGGTTCAATCGTCGATGGTGATCCGCCACAAGTGCTCTGGAACGAGGACATCGTTGTGGCGCTGCGCCCCGGGGATGACTATCTGATCGCCGAGCAGCATCGTCAGCAGCGGGAATTGGCGCGACGCCGCGAGCGGTACCGACACGGCGCCACACCGATGCCAGCCGCGCAGCGCACGATCATTGTTGTGGATGACGGCGTGGCCACCGGAAGCACGATGAAGGTGGCCCTACTCGCGTTGCGCAATTTGGGCGCCGCACGCCTAGTCGCCGCAGCGCCGGTCGCTCCACGCGACGTCTGGAATTCGATTGCGACGCTGGCGGACGACGCTGTGTGCCTCGCACCGCTCGATTCGTTCAGTAGCGTGAGTCTATATTACGTCGATTTCACGCAAACCACTGACGACGAAGTCATCGGGTTGATGGCGCAGGCACGCGGATGGCAGCACCGCTGACGGCTAATCGTACGCAAGTTAATCCTCCGGCACCGTCGTATTGACGAAGTCGAGCAACTTCGCGCGAGCCGCGTCGCTGAGCGGGTAACGCTCGATGAACGCTAGAATCTCGTGCTTTGCATCCTCCCACTGCTGCATGGGAAGCAAGGGTACCAATTGCTGATGGGCCAATTCGTCGACCACGGTAGACAGACAGGTGTCGTCGCAGCTGTCGAGCAGCTGAAACGCCTTGCGCCACGCCCACCTGGATAGCGTCGCGTCGTCCAGTCCAACGGTGCTTTCGAGCAATCCCAATGTGACTGCCTCACGATGCTCGGGCCGCACGCGACTGATAAGAGGCTCCAGCAGCGTGAATTCGGCTGCATGGTGCTGTTGTGGCAGCAACACCAACGCAGTCGGCAAGCGCCGAAGCACCAAGCCGATCTGATCGTCTGGCAACGCCTCCGTGAGGCTGCGTAGCTGCGCATAATGCGCCGGCATTTGCTCCGCCGGCAGCAACCATATCATATGGGCCAGTGCGCCAATTGGCGCCCCCCGATAAGCCGGGGGCAATCGCTGCACCCAATCTTGCATAAGCCGATGATAACTGGCCAGCGTGGCCGATTCATCCGGACTATCCTCGTAGAAGCCAGGCAGCAGCATCACCAACTGCACGATCAACTCCGCCTGTGCAGGCGCATCCAGCGAGGCAAGCCTGCTGATAAAAGCCGAGTATTCGCGCTCGAAGCGCGGCGGATCCAGTGGCAAGCATCTAAGCAACCATGCAAGCGAGGCCCACAACTGACCTTGCCCGGCAGCATCACTCTTTTCGATAGCCGCATGGACGAAGTCGTACATTGGCACCTGCTCCTGGACCGGCAATCCCGGTATAGTGCCAATCATCCCTTTGCGTATCAGCAAGCTCGCATGTGTCGGCAACCGGCCCGCCATGTCGAAAATCCGCTTATAGGTTTGCGCCCGGTGTTGCTGTGGCAATTCCGGTATTCGAGGCCACAGCACCTCGAGCGGCGCAGCCCGCAATATCGCTTCGCCGTCGATCCGTTCGATTTCGTCCAGCAACGCCTGCGTGCGGCGCGAATCAAGCCGATAAACATTGTCGGCTCGCTGATAACAAAGCCAGCTGCGTCGCATGTCCTGCAACGCGTGATAAGTGCGCCGCGTCGCCGACGACAAGCTGCCCATGTCGTCGAACGACGTGTGCGCGGCGATCCGCCGCATAATCTCAGGCGGCAGGTCTTCAAACGTCGTCGCGCGCCTCGGTGCGGGACTGACCGACTGTTGTGCCGCGCATTGGCGGGCCGGCAGCACGGCAAGCGCACTGCTCCCTATTAGACTGGGTGGCGCAGCGCCTACAACGGCAATCTGCTGTTGTAACATGTAATGGTCTGCAACCGCACTGTACGCGTGAATCGAATCGAAATCCATGAAATCACCGAGAAATTTTCGGAAGGAAATGCGGCCATCGGCAGCTACACGGCGCGAATCTATTGAGTCGTTGACGCATAAAATAACTTAAATCAACTCGTTGGGGACAGCGGCAAGCGGCCACAAATAGGTTTTTGGTCCGATGGCGAAAAGACCTGCGAGGCTTACGAAGAGACTTAGCCAATTATCGCATTACCGGCCAGATGGCCGAATCGCGTCGTCCGTCGCGACGTCCAGCCAAATGACCCCCTCGACGCTCAGCCAAATGGCCAATATGGCCGTTCGGTGATAGAATAACCTGCTGCATTGCAGCACCTTCGCCGCCGCAAGTCGGCGCCGCGATTCGGAAGGCGCGCCAAGCCTTCGCCAAAACCGCCTGCGTTACCCAATGCGGTCCCCATTATCGATGGAGTTACGCGTGTCTTCTAGACGCCTCTTGCGCCCGTTGCTGGCTGCACTTCTGGCTGCCAGCGCAGGCATTGCCAGCGCTGCCAAAGGGCAAGCGAACCTGCCGCCTCTGAACTCAATGGAAGCCCGCGTCGCCGCGTGCGCCGCATGCCACGGCGATCAGGGTCAGGGCACCGACAATGACTACTTTCCACGTCTTGCAGGCAAGCCCGCTGAATATCTGTACAACCAGTTGGTCAATTTCCGCGACGGGCACCGCAAGTACCCGCCGATGAACTATCTGGTCACGTACCTTTCCGACGATTACCTGCGCAAGATCGCCGAGTATTACTCAAAACAACGGCCGCCGTACCCGGCGCCGGCGCAGCCGAGCGTCTCTGCGTCGACGCTGGCGCGCGGCAAGCAGATCGTGTTGAACGGCGATCCGGCGCGCAACGTGCCCGCGTGCGCGGCATGCCACGGCAAGACGCTGACCGGCATGGAACCGGCGATCCCGGGCCTAGTGGGCCTACATGCGGACTACATCAGCGCGCAGCTTGGCGCATGGCGCTCTGGTGTGCGCCGCGCGAAGGCGCCAGACTGCATGCACACGGTCGCGACCCGCCTCAACGACGACGACATCGCCGCGGTCGCCCACTGGCTCTCCACGCAACCCGCACCGGCTAACCCAGTGCCGGCGCCGGCCCGTTCGTCGAAGATGCCGCTGCAATGCGGCAGTGAGCCGCAGTAAGCGACAGGAGACACATCAAGATGAAACGCAAGACTCTTTTCGCGCTGTCGGCCGTCATCGCGGTAGCGGCCGCGGCACTGGTGCCGGTGCTGTGGTCTGGCAGCAACAATATCCACGGCGGCAGCGCGATGGCCGCGAGCCCGGCCGACCAGGCCGCGCTGATCAAGCAAGGCGAATACTTAGCGCGCGCCGGCGACTGCGTTGCATGCCACACGGTACGCGGCGGCAAGCCCTTCGCCGGTGGCTTGCCGATGGCCACGCCGTTCGGTACAATGTACACGCCGAACATCACACCGGACGAGCAGTACGGGATCGGCAAGTGGAGTTCGGACGACTTCTACCGCGCGATGCACACTGGCCGCGGCAAGAACGGCGAATTGCTGTATCCGGGCTTTCCGTTCACTAGCTATACGAAAGTCACGCGCGCGGACTCGGACGCGATCTACGCATATCTGCGTTCAGTGGCGCCGGTTGCACAGCCGAGCCGCGAGCACGAACTACGCTTCCCATTTAATCAACGCAACATGCTGATCGGCTGGCGCACGTTGTTCTTCCGCGAGGGCGAATACAAGCCGGATCCGACCAAGTCGGTCGAGTGGAACCGCGGCGCCTACCTGGTCGAGGGACTGGGCCACTGCGGCATGTGCCACACGTCGATCAACGCGCTAGGCGGCTCGAACCAGGCAGCGGCGTTTGCCGGTGGCCTGATCCCGCTGCAGAACTGGTATGCACCGTCGCTCACATCGAGCAAGGAAGCGGGCCTGGGTGACTGGGATCTGCAGGACATCTCAGATCTGTTGAAGACTGGCGTGTCGCAACGTGGTGCGGTGTTCGGGCCTATGTCTGAAGTCGTACACAACAGCCTGCAATACATGACTGACGAAGACATCCGGGCAATCTCGACTTACCTGAAAACGATTCCGCAGAAGAAGGAAGCACCGGAGACGATGCAGTTGGAAACCTCTGTCGCGTTCGGCAAGGAGTTGTTCGAGCAAGGCAGGAAGATCTACAACGATCAATGCGCGAAGTGCCATGCGGAAAACGGTCTTGGTTATCCGCCACACTTCCCGCCGCTGGCGAACAACCAGTCGGTGCAAATGCAGTCGGCAGTGAATCCGATCCGCATGGTACTTAATGGTGGCTATCCGCCGAGCACGCACGCCAATCCTGAGCCGTACGGCATGCCGCCGTTCGCGCACTCGATGTCGGACCAGGAAGTCGCCGCCGTGGTCACGTACTTGCGCATGGCATGGGGCAACAAGGGCACGCCAGTGTCGCCGCAGCAGGTCAACGAACTGCGCTCCGCGCCGCTCGACTGATCCTACGCGAATCCCCAAATCTCAGGGCGCGGCCGGAACCACGGGCCGCGCCCTTTGTCTTTGTTATCACGCTGTTTTACTTACGCGGGGCATCGCGACAGTCGGCTTGCCCTCGCGTCTTCAGACTTTCACTGCACCGATTCGCGACTGATGCGCGTTGCGCGCCGGACCGGTGACGACACCATCCAATATGTCATTTGATTCTCTCGGCTTGTCCGAACCTCTGGTTCGTGCAGTCAACGAACTCGGCTACACGACGCCGACACCGATCCAGCGGCAAGCCATTCCGGCCGTGCTCGGCGGCGGCGACCTGCTGGCTGGCGCACAAACCGGCACCGGCAAGACTGCCGGTTTCACGCTGCCGATTCTGGAAAGGCTATCCCATTCGCGCGCGACATCGAGCAAAGTACCGGTTCGCGCCCTGATCTTGACGCCGACACGCGAATTGGCCGCGCAAGTCGAGCAAAGCGTGCGCGAATACGGCAAGTACCTCAAGCTGCGCTCGACGGTCATGTTCGGCGGCGTCGGCATCAACCCGCAAATCGACGCGCTGCGGCGCGGCGTCGACATCGTCGTGGCCACGCCTGGACGATTACTAGATCACCTTCAGCAGCGCACGATCGACCTCAGCAGCCTGCAGATCCTGGTGCTCGACGAGGCCGACCGGATGCTGGATATGGGCTTTATCCACGACATCAAGCGGGTGCTCAAGCATCTGCCTTTGCAGCGCCAGAACCTGCTGTTCTCGGCGACATTCTCCGACGAGATCAAGGCGCTCGCGGACAACCTGCTCGATTCGCCAGCGCTAATCGAAGTGGCCCGTCGCAATACCACCGCCGAGACGGTCACCCAAACGATCTATCCGGTCGATCGCGACCGCAAGCGCGAGCTACTCACGCATTTGATTAAGGCGCACAACTGGTTTCAGGTGCTCGTGTTCACGCGCACCAAGCACGGCGCAAACCGGCTTGCCGAACAGTTGACGAAGGACGGTATCAGCGCCCTGGCTATCCACGGCAACAAAAGCCAAGCGGCCCGGACCCGGGCATTGTCAGAATTCAAGGACGGCACGCTGCAAGTGTTGGTCGCTACCGACATCGCAGCGCGCGGCATCGACATCGACCAATTGCCGCATGTGGTGAATTTTGACCTGCCGAATGTTCCGGAAGACTACGTGCACCGTATCGGCCGAACAGGCCGCGCGGGCGCGACGGGCGAGGCCGTATCGCTAGTCTGCGTCGACGAACATCAATTGCTGACGGACATCGAGCGCCTAATTAAGCGCACGTTGCCGCGCGAGGTCATTGCCGGTTTCGAACCGGATCCCAACGCGAAACCAGAGCCAATCCAGCGGCGCAGCCAGCCGGCGCGCGGCGCGGGGCCACGCGAACCCCGCCGCGCCGGCGCCAAGCCACAAGTTGGTCAAGCGGCGAAACCACCAGCGGCGCCAGCGGCCAAATCCCGCACAGGGGCAGCGGCTAAGCTAGGGGCAGCTGCCAAGTCAGGGGCAGCTGCCAAGTCACAACCGGCGGCGCCAGCCAGGTCGCCGGCGGGGGCAGCCGCCAACCTGCGGCCCGCACAGGCGGGCAAATCCCCGTCGACGCACACTGCGAAGCCGGGCGCCGCGCCAGCAGGCAAGCGCAGCGGCGCGGTGCCCCAGATCGCGCCAGGGCGGCATCGCGAAGCGACCACTCCTTCGTCGCACGGTGGCCGTGACAAACGAATGGCGCCAGCACAGGAGCGCGACGCACGGCAGCCGCGCGCATCCGAATCACCGCCACGGCGCAACGGCGGCCCGGGTGCGCTGCTCGGCGGTGGTACCAAGAAGGGCTCGTCGCGCTAGTCGTGCGCGAGCAGCGCTCGGATTTGCGCGTCCCAACGCGCAAGCACGGCAGCGCGCGCGGGCTCGAGCAGCTCGAACGTGACGCCGGCTACGAGTTGTGCATAGTCGACGCGCTGCCATTGTGCCGCCTCCAGCACGGCGTCGAATACAGTCAGCGTCGTCGCGTCCTGCCGGCGCGGCGTGCTCACGCCCAGGCGCACCTGATACCACGCGTGCCCGAAAACGAACTCGAGCAGTGCGTTGCCGCCGGCGGCAAGAGCCCGCGCGGTGCGGGATTGCGGCCATAGCGCGAACCGCACACCGTGGGGATCAGGCACGACAATTTCGCCCACGCTGAGCAGCGACGTGCAAGGCCAGCGGAGCGGATCGACGGCGATCAATGAGGCCGCAAACGACGCCTTGTCATGCAGATGCGTGCCATCGAACCAGGCGCGCAGCACATCGGGCCACTCATCGAATGTGCCTCGTATCAGCGCGGTCTGCCGATCCGTCATCGTCTTCTCCGATTCGTCAATGGCGGCTCGCGCGCAGCGAGCCGTCCGTGATCGTCGACCGAGCGCCGCCGTACGCCATACTAGCTAGCGAAAAAATACGTGCTGCGTGATCTTGGCCAGCGGATAATGCACGCTGGGTTGGATTTTCGCTGGCAGGTCGAGCGGCTTGAGCAGCATCTTCACGCACATGTCGGCCGATAAGTGCCTGCGTATCAGCGTGTTCACGCGCGCCGCCTTTTCCCGCATGTAGGTGCTATTGCGAACCTGTGCAGGATATCTGACCGCGAACACATGTCGCAACGCGATCTCCGAATCTTCGTTCTTGATTTCCATCACGCGGCGCATCAGCGCGCCAAGCACCGCAAGGCGGCCATTGCCCTCAATCTGGTTGTACTTCTTGAAAAACTTGAAGAAGTACTTGTAATGCCGCACCTCGTCACTACGAATGTTGTCGGTGATCTGCTTGAGCACCGGCTCGTCTGAGCACTCGTTGATCGCGCGATACAACGTAGCCGTACCGGTCTCCACCACGCAGCGTGCGACCATTTCCAACGCCCGGGTCTTTTCGAACTCTTCCAACGAGCACGTTTTCGAATACTCGTCAAAAAAATGCTCAAATGCCAGGTCCCAATCGAACTCTGGCCAAACATAATTGATATAGGCCTTCAGCGCACGGCCGTGCTGCAACTCCTCGTGTTCCCAATGCTGGTTCAGCCATCCGGACACTTCTGGATCGCCATCGAAGAACGCGCTGAGGTTACTGGTATACAAATCCGAGCCGCTTTCAATAAACGATGCCGCGCATAACAGCAGCAGCAAATCCTCGTTCACAGCGGCGCGCGAACGATCGATCCGCGACAAATCGATATCCTCGATACGCCACGGCAACACAGTTTGAGTGTCGGTTTGCATTTTTTCCTCCGAAGCCTGCGCCCCGGCACGCCTGCACCCCTGCTCGCAGTGCTTGATCCGGGTATCGGTTCGCGACTTCTGCATGCCCTACGTAGTATCGGTTGCAGTTTAACGTGCCGCGCCCGACTCTGCTGACCTGGAACAGACCGGGCATTCGTCCAGGCAGTTCCAATAGTCCGTGCCAAAAAGAACATTCGCTATACATCGTGTGTGGGCCTTTACAATACGCGAACCCGGACCGCTTCGCGACCATGCTAACAAGAACATGACCCGAGACCCGCGCATCACGTTGAATGCACGCCAGCAGGAATTGCTCGATTGCGTTCAGCATGAAGGCTTCGTTACTGTCGAGAACCTTGCTGCACGCTTTCACGTCACGCCGCAGACGATCCGGCGCGACGTGAATTGGCTCGCCGAAATAAACTTGCTGCGTCGCCACCACGGCGGAGTCACGTTGCCTACCAGTTCGGAAAACGTATCGTATACCGCGCGCCAACGCATGTTCCATGAGGAGAAGCGGCGCATCGCCGCACTCGCCGCCAGCCATATTCCAGACCAGGCGTCGCTGTTCATTAATTTGGGCACGACGACCGAGGAAGTGGCGCGTGCGCTAAATCGCCATCGCGGCCTGCGCGTGATCACCAACAACCTGAACGTCGCGGCGGTCATGAGCGGCTATGCCGAATGCGAGGTGCTCGTCACCGGAGGCATCGTTCGTCCGTGGGACCAGGGCGTGGTCGGCGAGATGGCAATCGATTTCATCCGCCAATTCAAGGTTGACTATGCGTTGATCGGCATCTCGAGCATCGAACTGGACGGCACGCTGCGCGACTTCGATACGCGCGAGGTTAGGGTGGCAGAGGCCATTATCGAGCACGCACGCAGCGTGTTCCTGGTGGCGGACCATTCGAAGTTCGGGCGCCCCGCGCTGGTGCGCCTTGGCCATTTGAGCCAGGTCGACGCGCTGTTTACCGACGCGCCGACACCCAGTGAGATGACAGAGGTCATTCTGGCGGCGGGCACTGACGTTCACGTCGCCAATTGAACACGGCAACGCGCGCCACAAACATTTCACGCTTGCATGAGCGCCGTCGCTCGGTTTGCTTGTCACTGGAGAACAACGATGCTGAAGTCTGCGTGAATTCGCCACGCTTTTGCTAGTGAAGGACGCACCGAAACAGGATTCCCCAGTCTCGCGGGACCGATCCGGCGTCGGCCCGGCGGTGCTTTACTTCGATGCACGCGACGGGCGCTTGATCGGCGAGCGGATTCCATGGCAAGGCACCGCTGCCGATATTTTCGTGCAGATGCAATTCCCGCTGCATTCCGGGCGCATCACTGGCCTGCCAGGTCGGATCGCGATTTCGGCGATGGGCATCGTCGTCGCCATGCTGTCGGTGACCGGCGTCGTGATCTGGTACCGCAAGCGCCGCGCGCGCATGCTCTAGTACGACACTCGCCTCGCCGCCAGCGCTGCCACGGGCGCGCCCAAGCGCCGAGGAACGTAAAAACACAGCCGCCAGGACATCATTCCGGTGACGCCCAATTTGCCACGCCAGCGGCTCACGTCACCCAGCGTCCGGGCACTGTCCTTGCATCGGGTGCCACCCGGCGACTAGGCTCCCTCCCAGCGTCGAACGTCACTCGACGGCTGAGCACCTTCCAAGCGTCGAACAGCACCCAACGACTAGGCATCCTCCCAGCGTCGAACAGCACCCGACGGCTAGACACACTTCCAGCGTCGAACAGCACCCGACGGCTGGACATCCTCCCAGCGTCGAACAGCACCCGGTGGCTGAGCTCCCTCCCAGCGTCGAATATCATCCGGCGGCCAGGCATCGCCTCAGCCCAGAACACCACCCGGCGACTGGGCATATGCGCTGAACGTCTCTTCCGTTGCCCGAACGTCCAACGTTCTGTCACATATTTGAATATCTTGATATTTTTAAGTTTATTCGCTAAATTTTCGTTTGCGAAAATTTAATGTTGCTAATCGCGCATAGGCAAGGACGCAGCGCGGGGACCGCGCGGCGGTGCCGTCACATTCGGAGGGATAAGGTGGACAACACGGATCACTACGATCTACTGGTCGTTGGCGGCGGCATCAATGGCGCGGGTATTGCGCGAGACGCGACAGGCCGTGGACTAAAGGTGTTGCTGTGCGAGCAAGACGACCTCGCAGCGCACACGTCTTCAGCCAGCACAAAGCTGATCCACGGCGGGCTACGCTATCTCGAATACTACGAGTTCGGGCTGGTCAGAAAAGCGCTGCAGGAGCGCGAAGTTCTGCTACGCGCAGCGCCGCACATCATTCGCCCACTGCGTTTCGTGATGCCGCACATGCCACACCTGCGCCCGGCATGGCTAATCCGCGCCGGGCTGTTCTTGTACGACCACCTCGCCCGGCGCGAGATGCTGCCCGGCTCAGAAAGCATCGACTTGCGCACCCATCCGTGCGGCACGCCGCTGGTGGATTCGATCACGCGCGGCTTCGTCTATTCGGATGGTTGGGTCGACGATGCGCGACTGGTCGTGCTCAACGCGCTCGACGCGCAGCTTCGCGGCGCGACGATCCTAACGCGCACGCGGCTGGTGAGCGCGCAGCGCAACGGCTCATCGTGGGACGCACAACTGCGCTCACGCGACGGACGGCTGCAACAGGTTCGCGCGCGCGCCATCGCCAATGCCGCGGGTCCGTGGGTCGGCGAGTTGCTGACCGACACGTTGAAGCTGGGCGCGCAGCATCGCGTCCGACTTGTTAAGGGTAGTCACATCGTCACGCGCAAGCTGTTCGATCATGATTTCGCGTATATCTTCCAGAACCCCGACAAGCGCATCATCTTCGCCATTCCCTACCAAAAAGACTTTACGCTGATCGGCACGACCGACGTCGAATACCATGACGACGCCTCGCGCGTGCAAATCGATGAAAGCGAAGTCGCGTATTTGTGTGAATCGGTGAACCGCTATTTCAAGCGCTCGATCGCGCGTACCGACGTGGTATGGACATACGCGGGTGTCCGCCCGCTGCTGGAGAACGACGAGAGCGCCACCGCGTCAGCAGTCACGCGTGACTACCGCTTAGACCTAGACATGCCCCCGGGGCAGGCGCCGATCCTATCGGTGTTCGGCGGCAAGATCACGACGTTCCGCAAGCTCGCCGAAGAAGCGCTGGACCGCCTCAGCGGGCCGCTGGCGATCACGCAACCGGCCTGGACCCGCGATGCGCCGCTGCCCGGCGGCGATATCGCCGGCTCGAACTTTGCGGCGTTTGCCGAGCAATTCGCGGCGCGTCATCGGTGGCTGCCCGACACGCTTGCACGGCGCTACGCGCACGCATATGGCACACGCGTCGAGCGGTTGCTGCAAAGCGCGAAAGAGCTGTCCGATCTAGGCACGGAAATTGCCCCCGGCTTGTACGAAGCCGAATTGCGCTACTTGCGTGACGAGGAATGGGCGTGCAGCGCCGAGGACGTGCTGTGGCGCCGCTCCAAGGTTGGCCTGCGACTGGACGCCCAGGCAGTCGGCAACGTGCAGGCCTGGTTCGAGCGATTCGGCGGCGATGCGCATGCCACCGCCGAACCCAATTTGCGCCTCGCCCGCGCGGTTCACGTGTAACCTGGCCAGCGGCCTGGCGCCGCGGGCAAAATAGAAAGCCCGAGGAGACGCCAATGACTGACCGCTACATTCTTGCACTCGACCAGGGCACTACCAGTTCGCGCGCGATTGTGTTCGATCACGGTGGACATGTCGTGTCCGTGTCGCAGAAGGAATTCCGCCAGATCTATCCGCAGCCCGGCTGGGTCGAGCACGATCCGCGCGAAATGTGGTCGACCCAGGCCGGCGTCGCCGCCGAAGCCGTGGTCGGAGCTGGGCTCAGTGCCACGTCGATCGCCGCAATCGGCATTACGAATCAACGCGAGACCACGATCGTCTGGGACCGCGATACTGGCGAGCCGGTCTACAACGCGATCGTGTGGCAGGACCGCCGTACCGCCGGCTTGTGCAACGAGCTGAAGGCGCGCGGCTTGGAAACGACGGTGCGCGAGAAGACCGGCCTGCCGATCGATGCTTATTTTTCCGCCACCAAAATCCGCTGGATCCTGGACCACGTCGATGGCGCGCGCGCCAAGGCGGCGCAGGGTAAGCTCGCCTTCGGCACCGTCGACAGTTGGCTAATGTGGAACCTGAGCGGACGCCAGTTGCATGTGACGGACGCGACCAACGCGTCACGTACGATGCTGTTCAATATCCATACCCTGCAGTGGGACGATGCGCTGCTCGCGCTATTCGACATCCCGCGTTCGATGCTGCCCGAGGTGTACCAGTCCTCGCAGATCTACGCCGACACACAGACGAGCCTGTTTAACGCCACCATTCCGCTCGCCGGTGTGGCCGGTGATCAGCACGCCGCGCTGTTCGGCCAGATGTGCACGGGTGCCGGCATGGTCAAGAACACCTACGGCACCGGCTGCTTTCTGGTGATGAATACGGGCGAGCAGCCGATCGAATCGCGCAATAACCTCGTGACCACGATCGCATGGCAGATCGGTAACCAGGTAACGTACGCGCTGGAAGGGAGTATTTTTATCGCCGGGGCGCTCGTGCAATGGCTGCGCGATGAACTGGGCATCATCCGGCACGCACGGGACATCGAAGCACTGGCGCGCTCGGTCGAGCATACGGACGGCGTGACAATCGTGCCCGCTTTCGCCGGACTGGGCGCACCGCACTGGAACGCCAACGCGCGGGGCACCGTGTTCGGCATTACGCGTGGCACGCAGGTCGGCCATCTTGCCCGGGCGGCCCTCGAGGCGATCGCTTACCAGTCGATCGACGTGGTCCGCGCAATGGAAGCAGACGCTGGACTGCACATCGGCGAGCTTCGCGTGGACGGGGGTGCGGTGGAAAACGACCTGCTAATGCAGATTCAAGCCGACCTGCTCGGCGTGGACGTGGTCCGGGCTCAAATCCAGGAAACGACTGCGTTGGGTGCTGCCTATCTGGCCGGACTCGCGGTCGGCTACTGGAACGATATTGCCGAGCTACAGCAGCAATGGCAAATGGATCGGCGTTTCGTACGCCACGCACGCGCTGAGGACGTCGAACGCGGGCTGGCGGCGTGGCATCGCGCGATTCATGCCGCGAAGGCATGGGCCGATGCAGCGTCATGAACCGCACTGTGGCCGGCCCATCTCGCTGCCGTTGTATGGCGAGCGAGTGCATAGCTGTCGCCTCGTGTGCGGCCCTCACTCCCCACCTGCAGCGGTCGCAGCGGCGTCGGTAGCGATATGTCATTTTTCGCGGCCGCGACTTCTGGGAGAATCGAGATCGCGATTTCCGGCGGCGTGCGGCTGCCGATATAAATGCCAACCGCAATGCTGACCGCCCGTACAGACCCTACAGTCTGGCGAGTTGCGCACCGTTCAAGTCAAATTCTTGGAGCCACGCACGCCGCGCTGCATTGTTGCGATGCGACGCGAATCGAATTAACTGATGGACGGCACGCCGCTACCAACCGTGCGCAGCACAACGTCGCGTGTTGTTGTATGCTCGCGGATGCCGCTCGTGCGTCATCGAACCGACGCCCGGTGGCACGTTAATGCGTCTTCAGGGCGGGGTGAAAGTCCCCACCGGCGGTATGCCGCGCACCGGTCCTTCTTCGACCGGCGCGCGACGAGCCCGCGAGCGCCGATGCGGCATGCAAACGCCGCGTCGGGTCAGCAGATCTGGTGCGATGCCAGAGCCGACGGTCATAGTCCGGATGAGAGAAGATGTGAGGGCACGACGCCGACAGCGCGCACACGGCCAGTTCGCCGTGCCGGCGGCTGCCCGTGTCGGTCTTCCTTGGGTTGTCTCTTGCCAGCCGTTGCCCTGAAACGTTTTTCGCCAACCCTTGCGAGGAGCGTTTCATGTCGAAACCCACACCGTTGTTCGAGCCGCCGACAGGCTCGGTTCTGTACCCTCGTTATCACGCCGATCCCCACGCGATCCCGACGCGCATCGCCGCCGCATTGCAGGCGATACGCGCCGGGCGTCCTGTCGTGTTACAGGATGACTTCAATCGCGAGAACGAGGCCGACCTGATCATTGCGGCCGAAAAGCTCACGATCGAGACGATGGCGCTGTTGATCCGCGAATGCAGCGGCATCGTGTGCTTGTGCCTGCCAGATGCGAAGATTCGCCAGCTTGCGCTGCCGCAGATGGTGGCGACCAACCAGAGCCGCCACGGCACTGCCTTCACCGTATCGATCGAAGCACGTGACGGCGTGAGCACCGGCGTCTCCGCAGCCGACCGGCTGACTACGATTCGCGCGGCCATCGCGGACCAGGCCAAACCGACCGACATCGTTCGTCCGGGGCACGTGTTTCCGTTGCGCGCACAACCCGGCGGCGTGCTCGCACGCCGTGGCCACACCGAAGGAACAGTCGACTTATGCTGGCTGGCCGGGCTGAAACCGGCCGGTGTGCTGTGCGAACTCATGAATCCAGACGGCACGATGACGCGCGGTGACGATGTCGAGCGTTTTGCGACGCAGCATCGACTGCCGATGCTGACAATCGAGGAATTGGTCAATTTCCGGCGCGCACTGGAGCAGCCGGGCACCGACGCGTCGATCCCAGCGCCCGCGGCACTCGGCTTGAGCACCTGCTAACCGGCGCAGGGGTTCGCGCGGCCGATACGCGCGGCGCGATGCCCAACGCCGGCGACGAGCAACGTCACCGCGAGCGCCACCAGCGCAACGGTTGCGACGGCCCACGGCAGCGCAGTCAAACCCGCCGCCGTGGGTGATCACCACCACTAAGCCATGCCGCACCCGCATTGCCGAAGTCGAACGCGTCGATATTGAGCGTGGAGACGAGAGTTCGGCGCCACGTGCGCCTTCTCAACCACGCGCATTTGCAGCGGCGGTACAGTGGCAAAAGCAACGATACCCCACGCGCGTTGTGACCGTCGCTCAAAGCGACGGCAGCGTGGCTATGACATCGCGTACAAGTCGATCTAGGATATTGCCAGCGACGTGCGCGCAGGCCACCTGCAAATCGTGATGCCGGCATGGCACGGTCATCCGGCGCCGCTGAACGCGATCGCCCACCGCAACCGGTACCGATCGCCGCGGCTGCGCTTGCTGCTCGACTTCCTGGCGGATCGTTTTGCCCGCACCCTTCGCCGACATGAGGGATGTCACCGGCTAGGCGTATAATTCCGGATTCTCCCCCGCCCCCAGATAAACGACTGCGAACGGCGACACTATGCCCAAAAAAGTCTATATAAAGACTTTTGGCTGCCAAATGAACGAGTACGATTCCGACAAGATGGTCGACGTACTTGGCGCGGCCGAAGGTCTTGTCAAAACCGACTCCCCGGAAGACGCGGACGTCATCCTGTTCAACACCTGCTCGATTCGCGAAAAGGCGCAGGAAAAGGTCTTTTCCGACCTAGGTCGGGTGCGCGAACTCAAGCAGGCGCGCCCCGACCTGCTGATCGGCGTCGGCGGCTGCGTCGCCAGCCAGGAAGGCGCGGCGATCGTCGCGCGCGCGCCCTACGTCGATCTCGTGTTCGGCCCGCAGACGCTGCATCGGCTACCCGCGATGATCGATGCGCGGCGCGCGAGCGGCCACGCGCAAGTCGACATCTCGTTTCCGGAGATCGAGAAATTCGACAACTTACCACCGCCGCGCGTTGAAGGCCCCACCGCGTTCGTATCGATCATGGAAGGCTGCAGCAAGTACTGTAGCTACTGCGTCGTGCCGTACACGCGCGGCGAAGAGGTATCCCGCCCGCTGGACGACGTGCTAACCGAGGTGGCTGGCCTGGCGGACCAGGGCGTGCGCGAGGTCACGCTACTCGGGCAGAACGTGAACGCCTATCGGGGTGCGCTCAGCGCCGGCACCGCCGAGATCGCGGATTTTTCGATGCTGATTGAGTACGTCGCGGAGATCCCGGGAATCGAGCGGATTCGCTACACGACGTCGCACCCGAAGGAATTTTCGCAACGGCTGATCGATACGTACGAAAGCGTGCCCAAGCTGGTGAGCCACCTGCACCTGCCGGTACAGCACGGCTCGGACCGGATCCTGATGGCGATGAAGCGCGGCTATACGGTACTCGAGTACAAGTCGATCGTGCGGCGGCTGCGCGCGATCCGGCCGCAGCTCTCGTTATCGACCGACTTTATCGTCGGGTTCCCTGGTGAGACCGACGGCGACCATGCCAAGACAATGAAGCTGATCGACGAAGTGCAATACGACACCAGCTTCTCGTTCATTTTCAGTCCGCGCCCCGGCACGCCGGCTGCGACCCTGCATGATGACACGCCGCGCGACGTGAAGCTTGCGCGGCTTCAGCAATTGCAGGCCGCGATCGAAGCGCACGCGGCGAAGATTAGCGAATCGATGGTCGGCACCGTGCAGCGCATCCTGGTCGAGCGCTCGGCCCGCAAGGATCCGAACGAGTTAGCCGGACGCACTGAAAACAACCGCGTGGTGAACTTTCCGGCGCCGCAGGCTTCGCACGCCCGCCTGCTCGGCCAGATGGTCGACGTCGAGATTGTCCACGCCTATCCGCATTCACTGCGCGGGGAACTCGCGCTAACGCCAGCAAGCACGCATTGACCGGCGCCCATTCTCACGCATCTTGAAGACACCTCTGCCCACGCTCGAATTCACCGCGCCTCGCGACGACAACACGCGACTGGCGAACCTGTGCGGTCCGCTCGACGAAAACCTGCGCCAGATCGAGCAGGCGCTCGATGTGACACTGTCTCGCCGCGGCCACCGAATCACGGTTCGCGGCCGCGCCGCAAAAGTCGCTCTGACCGCGCTGGAGAACTTCTACAATCTCGCACGCGATCCGCTGTCCGTCGACGATATCCAACTCGCGCTGGTCGAGGCGCGCTACAGTGCCGGGCACCCGGCACGCGCTCCAGGCCGTGCCGCCAGCCGCAGTAGCGCCCGCGCGGCGGGTGCCGAAGGCACCGAGCCGCAGCTGGCTGCAGGTGCCGACGCGACGCGGGATGAGGCAGCGCCGTTGCACCTGCACGGCGACCCCGACCATCCCTTCGATGGGCCAGCCGACGCCGAGCCGCCCGACGACGAACGCGGACCAACGCTGTACACGCGGCGCGCCGACCTGCGCGGACGCACGCCGGCGCAGCGCGATTATCTGAAGCAGATTTTGCAGCACGATGTGACGTTCGGAGTGGGACCGGCCGGCACCGGCAAGACGTACCTGGCGGTCGCCTGCGCGGTCGACGCGCTGGAACGAGACCAGGTCAAGCGGATCGTGTTGACGCGTCCGGCAGTCGAGGCCGGCGAGCGGCTCGGCTTCCTGCCCGGCGACCTCGCGCAGAAGGTCGACCCGTACCTGCGCCCGTTATACGACGCGCTGTACGACCTGCTCGGCTTTGATAAGACGGCCAAGATGTTTGAGCGCCAGATGATCGAAATCGCGCCGCTCGCGTACATGCGCGGGCGCACATTGAATCACGCGTTCATCATCCTGGACGAGGCGCAGAACACCACGCCCGAGCAGATGAAGATGTTTCTCACGCGCATCGGCTTCGGGTCCAAAGCGGTGATCACCGGCGACATCACGCAGATCGACCTACCGCGGGGCAACAAGAGCGGACTGGTGGAGGCACAACAGGTACTGCACAACGTGCGCGGTATCGCGCTGACGCATTTCACGAGTGCCGACGTGGTGCGGCATCCGCTGGTCGCACGCATCGTCGAGGCCTACGATGCACACGCCAAGCGCCATCCGGACGGCGCGCATCCGGCATGAACGCGCCCCCTGCCCCGAAGCTCACGCTCAGCGTGCAGTTCCCGGCCAAGGCGTTCGCCGCTCATAAGGCGTTGCTGCCGCGCGCTAGGATCGCCGGTTGGGTCCGCGCCGCGCTCTTCGCGCCCGCTGAGTTGACAATCCGTTTCGTCGACGAGCAAGAAGGCCGCGCGCTGAACCGTAGCTATCGCGGCAAGGACTACCCAACGAACGTGCTCACGTTCGCGTACGGGGAATCGGATAATGAGTCGGTCAGCGGCGACCTGGTGCTCTGTTGCTCGGTGGTCGAAAGCGAGGCGCGCGAGCAGCACAAGCCGCTGGACGCACACTACGCGCACCTCATCGTGCACGGCGTGCTGCACGCGCAGGGTTACGATCACGAAGATGACGAGCAGGCGCAGGAGATGGAATCGATTGAAACCGATATTCTGGCGCGACTCGGCTATCCGGACCCGTACGCGCAACAGGGCTAAACAAGCCACAGCCTACCGAGAATGATGCAAGACGAACGTGGCAACCACGCCGAACCTGACGAACGCGAGCACGATGCACCGGCGCCGCCGTGCCCCCACACGCCGGCCGTGCGCACCAGTGCCGTGCCGCCCGGGGCGGTGCCGGGTTATCCGCCCACGATCGGCGACGCACGGCTGCTGACGGACGCGGAACTGGCGGCATCGATCGAACATACGCTGGTGCATTGGGACCGCGCGAGCGACTTGTGGCTGTTCGGCTATGGATCGTTGATTTGGAATCCCGGTCTGCCAACAGTCGAATCGTGCCGCGCACGCGTGATGGGCTATCACCGGGGCCTATACCTGTGGTCGCGGATGAACCGTGGCACCCCCGAACTGCCCGGCCTGGTGCTCGCGCTGGACCGTGGCGGCTGCTGCCCGGGCATTGCGTTCCGGCTCGATGGGCACAGTGCGATGCCGCACCTGCAGGTGCTGTGGCGGCGTGAAATGTCGATGGGCTCGTACCGTCCCGCGTGGCTGCGCTGCATGCTCGATGACGGGCGCGATGTACGCGCGCTGGCATTCGTGATGCGCCGCGAAGCGGCAACCTATGCTGGCCGCGTGTCGGACGACGTCATGCGTATCGTGCTCGCCCGGGCAAGCGGCCGCTACGGCACCACCTATGACTACGTCGCGCGCACCGTCGAGGCGCTGCGGGCGCACAAAATCCCCGATGTCGCGCTCGAGAAAATGCTCGGGCGCTGCTCGGGCAACGGCGTCCGGTCAGCGACCACTACCATCGTGCGCGGCGTCACAGACGCGCATTTCGGTTAGTGTATCCTTTGTTTATCTCCATCGCGCGTCCAGTCCCGCGGGACGCTTGAAAATGAACGACCCGTATCCCAGTCGGAAAAGTCACTCGAAACATCCAGACAAACCGCGCTCGCTGCTGGAGCGCTTGACCGATCTCATCTCGCCCGAGCCGGAATCCCGTGCGGAGTTGCTCGAAATCCTGCAGGACGCACACGCACGCAACCTGATCGACGCCGACTCGCTATCGATGATCGAGGGCGTGTTCCAGGTCGCTGACCTGTGCGCCCGCGACATCATGGTGCCCCGGGCGCAGATGGATGCGATCAACATCGCCGACAGCCCCGATCAGTTTATTCCATTCGTGCTGGAGAAAGCGCACTCGCGCTACCCAGTGTACGATGGCAATCGCGACAACGTGATCGGCATCCTGCTCGCGAAGGACCTGCTGCGCTACTACGCGGAAGAGGAATTCGACGTGCGCGGCATGTTGCGCCCCGCCGTGTTCATTCCCGAGTCCAAGCGCCTGAACGTGCTGTTGCACGACTTTCGCGCGAACCACAACCATATTGCGATCGTCGTAGACGAATACGGCGGTGTCGCCGGATTGATCACCATTGAAGACGTACTCGAGCAGATCGTCGGTGACATCGAGGACGAATATGACTTTGACGAAGAGGAAGGCAACATCATCGCGACGCCGGACGGCCGCTACCGGGTACGTGCGCTGACCGAGATCGAGCAGTTCAATGAGACGTTCGGCACGCACTACTGCGATGACGAGGTCGACACGATCGGCGGCTTGGTCACGCACCGCTTCGGCCGCGTGCCGCACCGTGGCGAAAAAGTGCGCATCGACGACTTCGTGTTTGAAATTCTGCGTGGCGACGCGCGACAGGTCCATATGCTGCTTGCTAAGCACGTGCCAGCCGGCGCGCTCGCGGCCCGCGACCGCGATGATCATTAAACTCAGGGCAACCCCCACGCACGTCTTTCCTATACCGACAGATGGTCGATAAGCCGATCGCCGATCCCGCGCCGCGCGCTGCCTCACCTGGCTTCCCGCCATTGCAACACGCGTCGCGCAGCCGTCGTGCGGCGGTACTGCATTTGACGCTGGCAGGCACAATCGGCGCGCTGAATACGCTTGCGTTCGCGCCCACGCCACACGGCGGCTGGCTTGAGGTAGCGATCTTCGCCTGTGCGTTCTGGCTCGTTTCGCGCACCCGCACGCTGCGCGGCGCGTTGCTCACCGGTGGCGCATTCGGTTTCGGTCAATTCGTCAGCGGGGTGTGGTGGTTATATGTGAGCATGCATTTCTATGGCTACATGCCCGCGCTCATGGCCGGTGCCGCCGTCGTGCTGTTCTCGCTCTATCTGGCCCTTTATCCGGCGTTTTCGGCCGGACTATGGCATTTATGTCGCGCACCGCGCGGGCAATGCGCGACGTTGACGCCCAGTTGGCATGCGAGCGTGGCGTTCGCCTGCGCGTGGACGTTGGGCGAATGGTTGCGCGGGACCGTCTTCACTGGCTTTCCGTGGCTCGCAAGCGGATACGCGCAAATTGACGGACCACTAGCCGGTTTCGCGCCGCTCGTCGGCGTCTACGGGGTGGGCTGGATCCTCGCGCTCGTCGGCGCGTTGATCATACAGGCAGCCATGCGTATTGGTGGGGCGCGCAGTATGGTCACGTGGCTCGTGCCCGTCGCCGTTGCTTCAGGGCTGCTCGTTTGCGGCATGCTGCTCGCGCGCGTGACGTGGACTCAGCCGAGCGGGCCCACATTGTCAGTACGCCTGCTTCAAGGCAACGTCGGGCAGAGCATGAAATTCGATCCGGTCGGCATCCATCACGCCATTACACTGTACCAGCAGCTCATCACGGAAAAGCCGGCCGATCTGGTCGTAACGCCCGAAACTGCAATCCCATTGCCACTGTATGAAGCGCCGCCCGAGTTCGGCACGGCGGTACGGCGCTTCGTGGACGCCACACACACATCGGTCCTGTTCGGTACGGTCGGCACAACAATGACCGAAAACGGGCCGAAGAATTTGACCAACGCACTGTACGGGATCACGCCGGAATCGTCGGGCCTATACCGGTACGACAAGCATCACTTGGTGCCATTCGGCGAGTTCATCCCGTGGGGCTTCCGGTGGTTCGTCGACATGATGAAGATGCCATTGGGCGACTTCTCGCGCGGCGGCTCAATACAGCCACCGTTCGTCGTGCATGGGCAGTCAATCGCGCCGAATATCTGCTACGAGGACATTTTCGGCGAAGAGATCGCCCGCACGCTGCGCAGCCAGCCGCAACCCGCCAGCGTGCTGGTCAACTCGACGAACCTCGGCTGGTTTGGCAATACGATTGCCCTGGATCAGCACCTGCAGATGGCACGGATGCGCGCGCTCGAGACCGGGCGGCCGATGCTGCGCGCCACCAACACGGGTGCCACCGCGATGATCGATGCAGACGGCTCGGTCAAGACCCAATTGCGCCGCTTCACAGTGGGCGCCCTTGACGTACGCGTGCAAGGCCGCAGTGGCATGACGCCCTACATCATAGCCGGCAATATCACCATATTGGTCATATCGCTGGTCGGGTTGGCGATCGGGTTTGGGATGGGACGCGGCGCCCGCGCTGGCCGCCCATGCAAATAGGCACGCCGCTTCTCCCCGCGGCGTTGTTGGAAGTCCTGCTCCAGCATTGCCCGCGCCGCGTCACGCAAAGCTCTTTTGCGTCGCCCTTCGGGCAAGCGTTCGATGCCGTACTGCAATTGCGCCACCGTCACCGCGGTAAGCAACAGCGCATGTGACGCTTGGCGATCCAGCCAGGCCAGCCCCCCTGCGTCGGGCTGCGCGCGTATCAGCTCCGACAGGACATGGGTGTCAAGGACGCTCATTCAGGCAGTGCGGCCGGCCGGGCCCTTTCTGTGCGCGGTGGGAATTCCAGTTCAGGTTCGGATAACGCCGCAAAACGATGGTGGTTCCGGCGGCCCAGCCCGCCTTGCGGACTGGGCAGCATCAGTGCTTGGCGCGTACCTCCTCCTCCATCGAGCGGCCGTGCTGGGCAGCTTCAATGCGCAGTTGCGCTTTGAGCGCGTCGTCTGAGTCATCAAAATCGGCGTAGCAGGACGTTTTCGTCGACCCGCCGCCGACTAGTTTGGTTACGTTCTAACGCACGGCAACCACCCACCACCTTTTGCAAAAGCCTATTCTTTTCGGGAAACAAAAATGGAACGGTGGGTAGGCGCGATGCAGAAGCTGAGTCTCAGACGCCGATGACACAGTGGAGCCGGCACAGCCCCATGCACTGGCATGAGCTAGAACAAGTCTTGCAACAGCGCGCGCGATATTTGGGGTCAAGTATCGTGACAAGATAAGATTGTCGTGCCGTTGAACGATCAACCACACAGGAGCCGAGCATGAAACGACCTTTCTTTTGCGGTTGCCGCCGCGCGTTCACGTCATCTGTCTTCAAGGGCGTACTCGCGTTGCCGTTGGGTGCGCTGATGTCTCAAGTACGCGCGCAGTCCAGGCCGGATACGCATGAACCCCTTAGCCAACAGCCTGTGCTCCAGGACGCGCCTCGATTGACAAATTCCGTGATGACCGAACATAACCTCATCCTAAAAACCCCTGTGCCGCGGACCCGATCGAGTCTTGCCCGGCAGCTCGCGGAAGGTGGCGTGACGGCAGGTAGCACAATCCTCGTGCATTCGTCCCTCAGCTCGCTTGGGTGGGTCGCCGGAGGAGCCGTGGCCGTCATTCAAGCGCTAATGGACTGCGTCGGGCCTAACGGGACGCTGGTCATGCCAACCCACACTGCTCATTTGACCGATCCCGCAGAATGGGAAGCGCCGCCTGTGCCATCCAGCTGGGTCGAGACCCTTCGCGAAGAAATGCCGGCGTACGATCCGGCGACCACCCCGACTCGCAACATGGGCGCCGTGGCTGAACTATTTCGTACTTGGCCCGGCGCCCGCCGCAGCCTGCACCCTACCTGCTCGTTTGCTGCAATTGGGCCGCGAGCCGATCAGATCACAGCCGACCATGCGCTCGAGAGCCCGCTTGGTGAAAGGTCACCATTGGCCAAGCTCTACGACGCAGACGCCTTCGTTCTCCTTCTGGGCGTAGACTTCGACGTTTGTACGATGCTCCACCTAGCGGAACAACGGGCGTGGCCGAACAGGCCGAAAACGCGGGAAGGCTCGCCGATCCTCAAGAACGGTATCAGGCGATGGGCAGTCTACGAGGCCCCTGCCCTCCTTGACTCCGAGCACTTCCTACCGGTGGGCCGCGCGATGAAAGACCGCGGGGCAATCAAGACGTTCAGCGTGGGGAATGCACGCAGCATGCTCTTCTCTGGTCGTGAGGCGGTCGACTTTGCGATCCACACTTGGAGAGGCCAGCTCCCTCCTGCCTAATCGGCCTACGTGCCCTGTCCCGCGCCGTGGGGGCGCCCGCAGGCGTGGGCGACCCCGGTACGCGGCAAAGCGATCGGTCCCGCGCCCTTTTCCGCTAAAATCTCCCCCTTTAGCAATTTTCTTGCCCCCGGGGCGGCGGCGTGTGCCGGTGCGCACGTCCAGACGCTTCGCCTGAAAGGCATTTCATGCTCACGTTCCAGCAAATCATCCTGACCCTGCAGTCCTACTGGGACAAACAGGGCTGCGCGCTCCTGCAACCGTACGACATGGAAGTCGGCGCCGGCACGTCGCACACCGCAACGTTTCTGCGCGCGATTGGTCCCGAGCCGTGGCGCGCTGCCTATGTGCAGCCGTCGCGGCGTCCCAAGGATGGCCGCTACGGCGAAAATCCCAACCGGATGCAGCACTACTACCAGTATCAGGTCGTCCTCAAGCCAGCGCCAGAGAATATCTTGGACCTGTACTTGGGCTCGCTGCAAGCGCTCGGACTAGACCTGAAGCAGAACGATGTGCGCTTTGTCGAAGATGACTGGGAGAACCCGACGCTGGGCGCTTGGGGCCTAGGGTGGGAAGTGTGGCTCAACGGCATGGAGATCACGCAGTTCACGTACTTCCAGCAAGTCGGCGGGCTCGATTGCAAGCCGGTGCTCGGCGAGATCACGTACGGCATCGAGCGCCTGGCCATGTATCTCCAGCAGGTCGAGAACGTGTTTGATCTGGTATGGACCGAATGGGAAGAGGATGGCCCGGCCGGCAAGGTGCTGCGCCGGCTAACCTACGGCGACGTATTTCACCAGAACGAGGTCGAGCAGTCGACATACAACTTTGAGCAATCAAATGCCGAGCTGCTGTTCACGTTCTTCAACGCGTATGAGAGCGAGGCCCGGCGCATTATCGAGCAACGACTTGCGCTGCCGGCCTACGAGTTGATCCTGAAGGCCGCGCATACGTTCAATCTGCTCGATGCTCGCGGGGCGATCTCCGTGACTGAGCGCGCCGCGTACATTGGCCGCATTCGCGCGCTGTCGCGGCTGATTGCGCAGGCGTACTACGATTCGCGGGAGGCGCTCGGCTTTCCGATGCTGGGCGAGGTGGCCGGCGCGCATGCGCGCGGCACCGTCACCGCTCAGCAAGAGGCCGCCCGCCCCGATTGGGTGCCGCCGCTGAAGGTCGAGCGCAAGCTCGAAGACGACGCCTGAGACGACAGAAGAGAAGCCATCCCAATGAGTCAACCATCCACCCTGCTCGTCGAACTGCTGACCGAAGAGCTACCGCCGAAGGCGCTCGCCCGCTTGTCCAATGCCTTTGCTAACGGTTTGGTCGAACGACTCGCCGCGCGCGACCTGATCGACGTCGCTGACGGCGGCTCGCCTTCATTCGAGCCGTTCGGCACGCCGCGTCGGCTGGCGGTCGCGATCCGCAACGTGCGCGCCGTGGCGCCGCAGCGCCAGGTGCGCGAAAAAGTACTTCCCGTTTCCGTGGCACTCAACGCCAACGGGCAGCCTAGCGCGCCGCTAGCCAAAAAGCTCGCCGCGCTGGGCTTTCCGGACATGCCGCTCACGCAACTGGAGCGCGCGATGGACGGCAAGACCGAGGCGTTCTTCCTGAATTACACCGCACCGGGCGTGACATTGGAAGATGGTCTGCAGGCCGCACTAGACGAAACCCTCGCCAAACTGCCGATCCCGAAGGTCATGACGTACCAGCGGCCGGACGGCACGAGCGTGCAGTTCGTGCGCCCGGCGCACCGGCTCGTTGCGCTGCACGCGAACCGCATCGTGCCGGTTACGGCGCTCGGATTGGAGGCGGACGCGGTCACGCTCGGCCACCGGTTTCTGTCCGAGGGTCGCGTCGCGATCTTGCATGCAGACGACTATGCGCGCACGCTTGAGCAGCGCGGCAAGGTCATCGCCAGCATGCGGGCCCGCAAGGAGGCAATCCGCGCGCAATTGCTCGAGCATGCAGGCGCGGACCACGTACTGATGCCCGAGGCGCTGCTCGACGAAGTCAATGCGCTGGTCGAATGGCCGATCGTCTACGAATGCCGTTTCGATGACGCGTTCCTGCAGGTGCCGCAGGAATGCTTGATCCTAACGATGCAGACGAACCAGAAGTATTTCGCGCTGACCGACGCCAGCGGCAAGTTGCGGTCACGCTTCCTGATCGTGTCGAACGTGCAGACCCACACGCCGCAGCAAATCGTGCTGGGCAACGAGCGCGTCGTGCGTCCACGGCTGGCCGACGCGAAGTTCTTCTTCGAACAGGACCAGAAAAAGACGCTCGAGCAACGCGTGCCGCTGCTGGCCAATGTCGTGTACCACAACAAGCTGGGCTCCCAATTGCAGCGCGTCGAGCGACTCGAGGCGCTGGCGGCGGTGATCGCGCCCGGCGTCGGCGTCGATGCGCAGCGGGCAGCGCGCGCCGCGCGGCTGGCTAAGGCGGACCTGCTCACCGACATGGTAGGCGAGTTCCCAGAATTGCAAGGCACGATGGGCGCCTACTACGCACGCCACGACGGCGAACCCGACGATGTCGCGCTGGCATGCTCGGAGCACTACCGACCGCGCTTTGCTGGCGACGAGCTACCGTCCACCGCGATTAGCACCGCGGTCGCGCTCGCCGATAAGCTCGAGACGCTGGTGGGCATCTGGGGCATCGGCCTGCAGCCGACCGGCGAGAAGGACCCGTTCGCGCTGCGCCGACACGCGCTCGGCGTGCTGCGCATCGTGCTCGAAAAGCGGCTGCCGCTGGATCTGATGGACTTGTTGCGGCATGCGTACGCGCAATTTGCGTCCCAGCCGCAGGTAGCCGACCCCACCAGCGCGTTGTATGGCTTCTTCATCGACCGGCTACGCGGTTTGTTGCGCGAGCGCGGCTACGACGCTAACGAGGTGGACGCGGTACTGAGCCAGAATCCAACCCGCATTGACGACATCACCGGCCGACTCGATGCGGTACGTGAATTTGCCGCGTTGCCCGAGGCAGCATCGCTGGCAGCGGCCAACAAGCGGATCACAAACATCCTGAAGAAATCCGACGGCGCGGCCCAGCACGTCGAGACAAAGCTGTTGGTGGAACCGGCGGAACACGCGCTGTTTGAGCAGTTGCACAACGTCACGCCGACCGTGCAGGGCCGGCTTAACTCACGCGACTACACAGGCGCGCTGTCAGCGCTCGCCTCGTTGCGCGACGCGGTCGATACATTCTTCAACGACGTCATGGTCAACGCCGACGATGCTGCATTGCGGGCGAACCGGCTGGGCTTGTTGGCGCGGCTGCACGAGCAGATGAATTGCGTGGCCGATATCTCGAAGCTCGCAGCATGAGTGACGGCCGATTCTCTTTCCCGGCAAACAGCGTGAATTGACGATGCAAAAGAAACTCGTGATCCTCGATCGTGACGGCGTCGTCAACCAGGACTCCGACGCGTTCATCAAGTCACCCGACGAGTGGATCCCGATCCCAGGCAGCCTCGAGGCGATCGCGCGGCTGAACCAGGCGGGCTACCGCGTCGTAATCGCGAGCAACCAGTCGGGCATCGGTCGCGGCCTGTTCGACATGGCCACGCTCAACGAGATACACGAGAAGATGCACCGCAAGCTGACGGCGCTGGGCGGGCGGGTCGATGCCATCTTCTTCTGTCCGCATACGCCCGCCGACCATTGCGATTGCCGCAAACCGAAACCCGGCCTGCTCGCGCAGATCATCCGGCGCTTCGAGATCGATGCCGCCAGCACGCCGGTGGTCGGCGATTCGCTGCGCGACCTACAAGCCGGTGCAGCGCTGGGATTCAGCTGTCACCTGGTGCTGACCGGCAAGGGCCAGAAAACGCTGGACGCGGGCCATTTGCCGGCGGGCACGACAGTCTATTCGGACTTGCATGCGTTTGCGCTCGACTTCCTTGCCGCCGAGGCCGACTGAGCTGACGCGCCCGCACCGCCCAAAGCCTTGTACCAAACCATCATGCACGTGATTCGCTCGACGCTGTTCTTCGTTTACTTGATCGTCTATACGATCCCGTATGCATGCGCCTGCTTCATTGTTTTCCCGTTTCTGAACGCACACCGGCGCTATCGGATGGCCGTCGGCTGGTGCCGCTCGACGCTGTGGACGCTGCGGCACCTGGTCGGCGCGAGTTGGCACATCGAAGGCCTGGACAACCTGCCCGACGGCCCGGCCGTGCTGCTGTCCAAGCACCAGTCCGCGTGGGAAACGCTGGCCTTCCCGGCAATCATGCCGCGTCCATTGTGCTATGTCTTTAAGCGCGAGCTGCTGTACGTGCCATTTTTTGGTTGGGCCCTCGGAATGCTGAAGATGGTGCACATCGATCGCAACAAGGGACACAGCGCGTTCAAGTCGGTGATTCGGCAGGGCAAGGAACGGATGGCCGAGGGCTCATGGGTCATCATGTTCCCGGAAGGCACACGGGTGCCAGTGGGCAAGCGTGGCAAATATAAGACTGGCGGCACGCGCTTCGCGGTCGCTGCCGGGGTACCCGTGGTGCCGATCGCGCACAACGCCGGACACGTGTGGCCGCGCAACTCCTTCCTGAAATTTCCGGGTATAGTCACAGTGTCGATCGGCAAGCCCATCGACACCCGTAACCTGAACGCTGACGAAGTCATGGCGCGCGTCGAGGAATGGATTGAAACCGAGATGCGTCGCATCGATCCGAACGCGTATCCTGCGCAGGACGAAACGCCAGTGTATGTCAAACGCGCGTCGTCGTCCGACGCGGTCTGAGCGCGCTCCGATACGATAGCCAGCGACCCGCGCAGCGACACCCCGTCGAACCCGATAGCCATGGCTCACGCGCCCCTGCCGCGCCGCGCGGCGCTCGATTCGCGTCAACTCGACCTGCCGCTGTTCGACAGCAGCAACGCGTTGCCGGGCCTATCCGTCGAAGTCCCGGCCGGGCCAGAGCCCACCTGCGCGGCGGCACCCGCCGGCGGCGCCTGCTCACCCCGGCCCGGTGCCGAATCGATGCAACCACCGTCGGCACCGTTGCCCTCGTTGCCACCGTTGCAGGCGCAAACGCCGGTGGAGCCGCTTGCCGCACTGTTGCCATCGTTGCATCCGTCCCCCGGCCCGGCAAACGCGACGCCAGCGCCATTACTGCCGACGGGTGCCACGCCGCACAACGAGACTCAGCTGCCGGACGGCAACCGGCTGCGCTGCGTGTACCTTGGCTCGCACCGGCTCGATTATCGGCTCAAGCGTTCCGCGCGACGCACTATCGGATTCTCAATCGACGGCAACGGACTGGCCGTCACTGCACCACGTTGGACCACGCTGGCTGATATCGAAGCGGCGCTCGCCGACAAGCAGCGTTGGATCTTCGCCAAGCTGGCCGAGTGGCAAACACGCACGGAACAACGCGCACTGCCGCGGATCGTCTGGACCGATGGCGCGACCTTGCCCTATCTAGGCAAGCCGTTGACCGTCGCTATCACGTCGTCAAGCGGCACGTTGCGGCATGACCCCGAACGGGCCATGCTCGAGCTGGGCTTGCCGCCGGATGCGCACGCGCAGCAGATCAAGGATCGTGTACAGGGCTGGCTGCAGCAGGAAGCCCGACGCCTGTTCGGCGAGCGGCTCGACCTCTATGCACAACGCCTCGGTGTGCGACATAGCGCGTACGCGCTGTCATCGGCGGCAACCCGCTGGGGGAGCTGCTCGAGCGACGGCAAGATCCGGCTAAACTGGCGCTTGATCCATTTTCCGCTGTCGATCGTCGACTATGTCGTCGCGCACGAACTCGCGCATTTGCGTGAAATGAACCATAGCTCGCGTTTCTGGAACACAGTCGCGTCGATCTTCCCGGAATTCCGTGAGGCGCGCAGCTTGTTGAAGAACCATCCGCCCGAGCTGCTGCCCACGCTGTAACGCTCACCGGCGCCGTTTGGCCGCATCGCGCAAAGCCGTGCTGCGCGGGTTAAAATCCTCGCCGTATCGCGCCGTGCCTGCCGTACGGTGCTGTTATCGCGTTCCCCACAACGCCATCGACATTTCAAGGATCCCACCATGCGACTTCTTCATACAATGCTTCGAGTCGGCAACCTGGAGCGATCGCTGGACTTCTACACGAACGTGCTAGGCATGCAATTGCTACGCAAGCGTGACTATCCGGAAGGCCGCTTTACGCTTGCGTTCGTCGGCTACGGTAACGAGGACGACCATACGGTGATCGAATTGACCCATAATTGGGACACCTCGGTCTATGAGCCGGGCACTGGCTTTGGCCATCTGGCGATTGCCGTGGACAACGCCCGTGACGCGTGCGACGCGGTGCGCGCGAAGGGCGGCAAGGTCACGCGCGAGGCCGGCCCGATGAAGCATGGCACCACGGTGATCGCCTTCGTCGAGGATCCGGACGGCTACAAGATCGAGTTCATCGAGAAAAAACGTCCTTAATCCAGGTGGCTGTTACCGCCGCGTTAGTCCGCAAGCCGTTTGATGCCTTCGCCATCGTGTGCTGGCACTGGCGGGCCCAACCGGCACCACCCTGTGGCCGAGTGGACGCTCGTGGCCGTCGTCGGCCTCGCGTAGCGTTGATGCTCCCCAACCTAAACTCCTGAGCTTTACCCACAACGATGTATGCGAATCACCCCCATTCTGGCTATCGTTAGGCTTGCAGCATGAGCGTCGGGTGATAGCGCCACATTTTCGGGTCAGCGCTTAACAGCGCGATCCCCTCGTGGAGGGCTTGCGCTACCATAAGGCGATCAAACGGATCGGCGTGATCTTCATGCGTTGGTAGTAATGCGACCATCTCTGCATGGTCATTGATAATCGGTAGCTGCGCGAAGCCCGCTAGACGGAACGCCAAGCGCGCTTCACGCGGATGAATGCGCAGATTGCCCTTCGCGTGTTTGATTGCAATTTCCCAAATGGCCGCCGCACTGACCAGCAGCGTATTGGCCGGATTCTCGATGATTTCGATGGTTTGGGCAGACAGCTGCGGTGCACCTTCTGCCGCCCACAGCGCAATATGCGTGTCAAGTAGCACTTTCACGGCAAAAGACCTTGCCCTGCACTCGCCTCAAAGTCAGCTGCGATGACATCGTCGTTCGCGTTAAATGCCTCAACGGTAGTCGGCACGCCCAATCCGGCGAGTAAATGCTGTGCCGCGCCAATCCGTTTGGGGGCGGTAAAGGGCACCAACCGTGCGACGGGCGTGCCATGCCGGGCAATGATCACCTCGCTTTCTTGCCCCACTTCAAGTTGTTCAACCAAACTCGACAGCCGCGATTTAGCGTCGTGCATGTTCACAGTCAACATATCGGCCCTCCCACCCAAGTTAGCTAATAAATATTAGCTAACAGTGTAAGTCCAAATCCCAGACAAGGCAATGCGCTGCTGCATCATTCCCACTCTGACGCCGGCCGCGAGCCTCTGCGTGCTGAATGTCAGCGTAAGTTTGCAGCACTCGACCTCCGAGAGGCCCGGCATTTTCTAACCCTACTCGTTAATCAGCACGACCCATGTTTGATTGAAATGGGAACGTCACGGCACGCCGCACGAAGCGGGCAGGCAGACGTGTTAACGCGTCGATTCAGGATCCAACGCACCACCCGCGCCTACGCTACCCATCGAGCCTGCACCGGCGTCAACCTGCTGCGCCAGCGCGACGTATTCAAGCACCGGCACATCCTCGGCACGACGCGCAAGATCAAAGCCGAGCGCGTCAAAATCGACTCGACTCCGATAGGCCGCCAGCGTATTGCGCAACATTTTGCGGCGCTGCGAAAACGCGGCCGTCACGACTTCGCCAAGACGAGTGATATCGACCGGCGGCACGTCGCCGGCGGCGCGCGGAATCATCCGCACCACCGCCGAGGTCACCTTCGGCGCCGGCTCGAACGACTCAGGCGGCACCTCGATCAGTTTGTCGATCGCATATCGATACTGCAGCATCACGGTCAGGCGGCTGTAGTCCTTACTCCCCGGCTCGGCGATCATTCGCTCAACCACTTCGTTCTGCAGCATGAAGTGCTGGTCAATCACGTCATCGGCAAACGACGCGAGGTGGAACAACAGCGGACTCGAGATGTTATACGGCAGATTCCCAACCACCCGGAGCGACGCGCCGATATGCGCCGAATCAGCCAGTGAAGCGAAGTCGAACGCCAGCGCGTCGCCTGCATGCAACACGAGCCGGCTGCCAAAACGCTGCTGCAGCCGCGCGATTAGGTCACGGTCAAGCTCGAGCGCATGCAATGTTTGCACGCGCTCGAGTAGCGGCGCGGTCAACGCGCCCAGGCCCGGGCCGATCTCCACGAGTCGGTCCGCGGGTTGCGGGCGGATCGCCTCCACGATTGCGTCGATCATGCCCGTGTCGACAAGGAAATTCTGGCCAAAGCGCTTGCGCGCAAAGTGGCCTTGGTGCTGACGATGACTCATGAAGCAGCTCGTTTCGAATCAGATGCATGGCGGCGGCCAGCGCGATGCCCGGCACGCCGCCGCGTTCAGCGGGTCATACGCGGCCGTTAACGGCCTGCCGCCGCGTGCCGTCGATGGCGAGCCATCGACACAGCGGTATCGATCGCCGCAATCAAACTGCCGCAATCGGCGCGGCCGGTGCCCGCCAGGTCGAGCGCCGTGCCATGATCGACGGAGGTGCGCACGATCGGCAATCCCAACGTGACGTTGATGCCCTCACCGAACGTGGCGAACTTGAGCACCGGCAAGCCCTGGTCGTGGTACATCGCCAACACGCAATCGGCATCGCGCAGGTAGCGCGGCTGGAACAGCGTATCGGCCGGATACGGCCCGCGTGCATCGATGCCAGATGCACGCGCGCGCTGCAATGCCGGTGCGATCACGTCAATTTCCTCGCGGCCCAAATAGCCGTTCTCGCCCGCATGCGGGTTGAGGCCGGCGACAAGGATACGCGGCGACGCGATGCCGAAACGCGCGCGCAAGTCACGATCGACAATTGCCAACGTGTCGACCAGCCCGTCGATGCTCAACGCGTCGGGCACGTCGCGAAGTGCCAGATGCGTGGTGGCAAGGGCTACGCGCAGCGGCTGCTCGCCGGTGCCGGACAGCATCATCACGACGCGTGGCGTACCGGTACGCTCGGCCAGGTATTCGGTATGGCCGGTGAACGGCACGCCGGCATCGTTGATCGTGCTTTTTTGCAGCGGCGCGGTGACAATGGCATCGAACGTGCCGTCCAGTGCGCCGTCAATCGCCGCATCCAACAGCGCGAGCACATAGCGGCCGTTTGCCGCGTCCAGCACGCCGGCCACACTCGGCGCGCCGAGCGGCACATCGCGCAGCACGACAGCGGCGCCCGCCGCGGTCGACCACACGGCAGGATCCACACCCGCCTGCTTCGCGCGCTCGGCCAGCAGCCGGCGATCGCCGAGCACCGTGAAGTGCGCGTCCCCGCGCCAGCGCCCGGCCTCGCGCGCAAATGCTTGCGCGGTCAACTCCGGACCGACGCCGGCCGGCTCGCCGGTGGTGATCGCAATGCGAACGGGTGTCGTCACGTTCCGCTCCGCGGGGCTCAGGCCGGTCCGTCCAACTTGTACTGCACATACGAGCTGTCACGCAGCTGCCGCAGCCAGTCTGCATAGGCTTGCTCGGCTTTGCGCTGGCCGATCGCCTGCCGCGCGATCTCCTGCTGCTGCGCAACAGAACCTTGCGCTTCGCGGCGGCCGATCACCTGGACCAGGTGATAACCGTACTCGGTCCGGATGGGTTGGCTGATTTCGCCATCCTTCAGGTTGTTCATTGCCCGCTCGAATTCCGGCACGGTCTCGCCCGGGCTGATCCATCCCAGGTCTCCTCCCTGCGATGCGGAACCGTCCTGCGAGTAGGTACGGGCGAAATTCGCGAAGTCGCCACCTGCCTCGATCTGTGCGCGCAGTTCAACCAGCTTTTGCCGTGCCGCCGGCTCCGACTGCCCTTCGCCGATCCGGATCAGGATGTGTCGCGCATGCGTTTGCACGAGCTTCGGCGCTTCGCTGCCCGTGCCGCTGGACACCCGGCGATCGACGAGCCGCACAATCTCGAAACCTTCCGGCGTGCGCAGCACCTCTGGATTAACCTGCCCCGGACGCAGCTGCGAGGCCGCCTGCGTCATCGCTTCGGGCAACGCCGACATCGAACGGAATCCGAGGTCGCCGCCGTTGGACGCATCGGGCGCCTGTGAGTTGTCTTTCGCGAGCCGCGCGAAGTCCTCGTTCGCCAGGGCGCGCTTGAGCAAATCCGATGCCTTTTGCCGCGCGGCCTCGATCTCAGTCTGCGGCGCGTTCAGCGCGGCCTTGATCAGGATATGTTCAAAGCGCAGGTCCTGATGCACGCGCTGCGTCGGCCCGCGCTGGCTGGCAATATAGTTGGCCACTTCCGCATCCGACACGGTGATCCGGCTGTCCACTTCCTTCTCGCGCAGCTTCGAGAGCAGCAACTCGTTGCGCGCATCGGCGCTAAACACCGACCAGGGCACGCCCTCGGCCTCCAACCGTGCGCGGTACATGTCGAGCGACATGTTGTTCGCCTGCGCGAGCCGGGTCAGCGTGCGTTGCAGCGTCGCATCGTCAATCACGATGCCGTCGTCCTTGGCCCGCTGCAGCTGGATGCGCTCAAGAACTATTTGATTCAGCACCTGCAGCTGCAACTGGTCCGGCGACGGCAACGGCGCGTTCTGCTGCTGCAGGCGGCGTGTGATCAGCGCCATACGCAAGTCAAGCTCGCGGCGCGTGATCACGTCGTTGTTCACGACCGCGACAATGCGATCCACCTCCTGTCCGGTCTGATGCGACGGCAACGCTTGCGCGTGCGCACCGTTGAGCGGCGCCAGCGCGCCGAGCGCAGATAGCGCAAGCACGCACTGCAGAAGTGCCGAGCGTATCGTCTTCATCATTCCCACCATTACTCCGTTCAGGTAAAAACCGGCACGGGCCGGACACCGTCCGCCACCCACCGACATTGTCTCATTGATAGTGAGTGAACCGGGCCTGCGGCGCAGGCAGCGGCGGCACCGGCTGGTAACCCGGCACGCTCGCTCGGAATTGCGGCCCCAGCCCATTGTCGATCGTCGCAAAACCCTTGAGTTGCAGTTGCGCGAGCATCCGTGTCCCGGTGGACGGCTGGTTCGAACTGTTGACGCCGTTTGCGTATTTCTGCAACCCGATGCCGAATGACCAGCATTGCGCATCGTACTCGAAGCCCGCCAACGCGTCGACCAGGCGGTGCCGGACGAGGTCGTAATTCACCCGGCCCACGCCGTACAGGCGTCGCGCAAGCGGCCACTGCGCGGAGATCACCAACTGGTTGATCGGCTCGTAGGATAGCGTCGTGTTCGAGCGCGTATAGCGGTACGCCGCGTTCAGCACGCGACGCTCGGCCGGGCTCCATGAAAACCCGAGGTTCGTGCGCACCAGCTGATTGTTGTTCTGGTTGTACTGGAACGCCTGTTCGGTCGCAAAGCCGTCGCCGAGCTTGAACGACGAACCGATGATCACGTCCGAGTGCGCGGCCTGTGACGTCGGTTGCGATGGCGTGAACGTCACGCGCTGGTTACGAAAATAATACTGCTGCGCGATCACGAAGCGCGCCCGCTCGTCGCCGGATGCCGCGTCGATGAAGCGTGACGTGAGCGCCGCAGTCAGCCGGTTTGCATCGGCGATGCGGTCATTGCCGACGAAGCTGTTCGCCGTGAAAATCTCGGCCAAGCCGAAGTCCGCCTCCGCGGTATCGAACAATGGCGCAAACTGCTGGTTCCGGTACGGCGTATACACATAGTACAGGCGCGGTTCCAGCGTTTGGATGTAGTCCTGGCCAAACAGGTGAAGGCTGCGGTCAAACACCAGGCCGGAGTCAAGGCTCAGCGTCGGCACGCTGACGTTGAAACGCTTGGGCTGGCCGCCTGGTGCGTCCGCGCCGATCGTGGATAGGTCGTATGACGTGAAATGCCACTGCACCTTCGGCGTGAAGAAGTAACCAGGGCGCAGGATCGGATACGAGACGTACGGGTTGAACACGAAGCGCGCGCCCTCGGTCGCATCGGCCGTGGTGATCGAAAAGCGGGTCGCGTCAACCTCGGCGCCAAAATCCAAGCCGCCGACGTTATAGCGGCTGTATTTCACGTTCAACTGGGGTTCGCGGCCATACGGCGCCGTCGATGGTGGCAGCGTCTGCCAATGCTGCTCGCGCAGCAGTGCGGCCCACGGACCACTGTTGTAAGTCAAGCCGATTTCCTGCTGGTACAGCATCTGCGTGCCGAGCAGGAACGAGTTGCCCGACGCGAGATCCTCCGGATAGGTCTTGTCCGACACTCGGTTGTAGTAGATATATCCGCCGAAGCCGTTGCCAAAGTTCTGGCTGTGGTTGAAAAACACCGCATAGCGCTTGGTGTGCGTGATGCGGTCATACGGCAGGTACTCGACGGTGAGGTTGCCCGAGTACGTCGGCGATAGGTAGCGAAAACTGGGCGCAATTAACACGCCACGCCGCGACATCATCCGGGGCGTAAGCGTCAGATCGTAGTTCGGCGCGAGATTGAAATAATACGGCAGCGACATCTCAAAGCCGGTGGTCGAGCTCATCGTGCCGGTCGGCGGCAGCAAGCCGCTCTGGCGCCCGCCCGAGAGAGGAAACGACAGCCACGGGCTGGCAAAGATCGGCACGCGCTGGAAGAACAATACGCCATTGTGCGCCACGCCCAAGTTGGCGTCGGTATCCATGTTGAACTGCGTGGCCCGCACGTACCACGCCGGATCGCTGTCGCATGGGCATCCGGTATACGTACCGCGGTGCACGACCGAGCGCGCATCGTCGATTATGTCGATCCGCTCGGCAGCACCGGAGCCACCGGTTAGGTTGAAGTGGTACTTCGGCCGCGTGATATAGCCCTCAGACGCGCCCACCTTCAAGTGCGCGTCCGGTCCCGCAAACGCATTGCCATTGTTGACGATATGCACATTGCCGAACGCATCGGCCAGATCGGTGTCCACGTCGTAGTGAATCGAATCGGCCTTGATCACGGACGTGTAGCGGCGCAACTCGGCACTGCCCTCGAGCGACGCGTTGCGCTCCGCGGTGCCGCTAGCCACCTCGCCCAGCCCGAACACTGCCGGCGGCGCGCCTGAGGGCAGCACATGCTCTTCGAGCTGCGGCGCGACGCGTAGTCCCCACGGCGCATCCAGCCGGGTCGGCTGTGCGGCTGCACCGGTCAATTGCGCGTGCGCAAGCGCTGGCAGGAATCCCGGTACCGCAAGCAATGCGGCGGCGACGTGCGTCAGGCGAAGCACGCGTCGCGAATGGGGCGCGGGTGGCAAATTCGTTCGATCGAGCTGTGTTGGCGGCATGAATGCAGTAGACGAAGCGACGCCGCCCCGGTATGAGCGGCCGCCCGGGTAACGTCGCAGCAAAGCTGCCCGCCCCGGCCTCGGGGCCTGCGCCGCGCGCCGGTGCTGGTCGCATCAAAAAAGTCGTGGGGTATTATAGGGCAAGACGTTTTCGTATCCCCGCAACTTTCATGACGCAGACCTGCGCAAGCCCCTCTTTCGCCATTGCCGATCCCCGGCTGGATTTGCTGCGCGACTGGCTCGGCTCGCTGCCCGCAGCACTGGGGCTCGCGCCCGACACACTGACGCTCGCCTCCTCGGACGCGGGCTTTCGCCGCTATTTCCGGGTCGCGGCAAGCTCGGCCGGCGAACGCGGCACGTTGATCGCGATGGACGCGCCACCGCCGGAAAAGTGTCGCGAATTCGCCGCGATCGCCGCGCTGCTGCACGACACGGGTCTGCACGCACCCCAGGTGTTTGCGCAGGACGTCGAGCGCGGCTTCATGCTGCTGACCGATCTGGGCACGAGCACCTACATCGACGTGTTGAACGAGGCTAATGCGCGCGCGCTGATGCGCGACGCACTGGACGCGCTGATCCGGTGGCAGTCGGCGTCGCGCCCCGGCGTGCTGCCGGTGTTCGATGAACCGTTCATGCGCCGCGAAATGGAGCTAATGCCGCAATGGTACGTCGAGCGGCATCTGGGCTTGACACTGACCGACAAGCAACGCGCGACGCTCGACACGACATTCGCCGCACTCGTGCGCAGCGCGCTCGCGCAACCCCAGGTGTTCATGCTGCGCGACTTCATGCCCCGCAATCTGATGGTGGCCGAGCCCAATCCCGGCATCTTGGACTTTCAGGATGCGGTGCACGGCCCCCTCACCTATGACGTCGCATCGCTGCTACGCGATGCGTTCGTCAGCTGGGACGAGTCGTTTGAGTTGGACTGCTTCGCCTGGTACTGGGAGCGGGCGCGCAAGGCCGGCCTGCCGGTGGACGCGGATTTCGGCAAGTTCTACCGGCAACTCGAATGGATGGGCTTGCAACGGCACATCAAGATCATTGGGCTGTTCGCCCGCCTCCACTACCGGGACAGCAAGCCGCGCTACCTCACCGACGTGCCGCGCTTTATCGACTATGCGCGCAAGGTGGCCCGACGCTACCGGGAATTGACGCCGTTCGCCGTACTGTTGGACGAACTCGAAGGGCGCGCGGTGCAAGTCGGCTACACGTTCTAAGCAGGGCGAATGATGTTCAAATGCACAGCGCGAGGTATCGATGCGACGCTGGATACCGCGATGATCTTTGCCGCCGGGCGCGGTGAACGGATGCGGCCACTGAGCGACACCTGTCCGAAGCCGCTGCTCGAGGTAGGCGGACGGGCGTTGATTGAGTGGCAGATCGAGCGGCTGGCCGCAGCCGGCTTCACCACCATCGTGATTAACCACGGGTGGCTGGGCGAACAGATCAAAACGCGCCTGGGCAACGGCCAGCGCTTCGGCGTCACGCTGCGCTACTCGCCGGATGCGCTGGAAACGGCCGGCGGCATCGCACAGGCCCGTGCCCTGCTGGAGCACCGCGGCACGCCGGCGCTCATCGTGGCCGTGAGCGGCGACATCTACTGCAACTACGATTACACGCGGTTACGTGCGGCAGCACAACAGCTGACCGCGCTCGACGCGCCGGGCATGCACCTGGTGATGGTGCCCAACCCACCCTTTCATTCATGCGGCGACTTCGTGTTGAACGGCGCCTCGCTGAGTTTGGACGGCGCGCCGCGCTACACGTTCGGCAACATCGGCGTGTACGACACACGGATGTTCGCCGACTTGCCGCGCGGCACGCGATGTGCACTCACGCCGTACTATCGCGCGACAATTGCTGCAGGCCGCGCCAGCGGCGAGCTGTTCCTCGGACAATGGGCCAACGTCGGCACGCCAGCGCAACTAGACGCACTAGAGCGTGCGCTACGCGCGGCCCGCACGTAGCCGGCGCTACAATCTCGCGCCATGGATACTCCAAAGACGAGCCCCGTCGCGCAGCGCGACATGCCAACGGATACGCGCTCCCCTACCCCAGCCGACGACCCGCCCCCCAAGGCGGACGACGCACTACCGGGGC
>NZ_JAHLKN010000038.1:0-53123 GCF_021498065.1 Mycetohabitans sp. B3
GTCAGTCGTCTGACGCAGCCGCTGCTGGAAAGCAGGGGCTGCGCGGCTTGCCAGCGTCGCCGGCTCAGGCCAATGGGCGCAGTGCTTAAGCCAATACGCTTCGTCCTTTTCCCTCTGGGCGGAGGTCTGATATTGCGCATCGCTTTCCAATAGCTGTCGGATCGAGCCAAAATCACATGCCGCCGGCGCCGTTCCCGCGCACAGCGCGCTATACACGTGCGCAACGCGTTGTGCGATCAGGTACTGACCATATCCATCCGTCATGATATGGTGATAGCGCTGATACCAAAACCACTGCTCGGGCGCGACTTTCAACAATGCATACTGAAAAAGCGACCCCTGCAGTAGATCCACCGACTGTTCATAATCGGTGCGCATCCACGCCTGGGCTGCTGCCTGAGGATCAGCTTCTGACGTGAGGTCCAGCACCGGCATTGACCATGCGGGTGCACCGATCCTCTGCCGCAGCCCGTCATGGCTATCGACAAATTGCAAGCGCAGGGTGTCGGCCTCATCGATGACTTGGCGCAATGCCGCTTCAAAGACGCTCGCATCAATCACGCCATCGATCACCGTGTACTGCGCAATGTTGTAAACAGGGCTGTCTGGATGTAGTTGCTGCGCGAGCCAAACTTCGGTTTGCGCACTGGATAACGGCTGGGTAACGGGCGTGATGCAAGCATCCCTAAAAAAGCTCCGATTCAGGCGACTAAGCAGCCTGTTAATTAATAGTTGTACCAATTAATATAACGACGCAATCAAAACCTATCGTTGCTCGTCGGGAACCAATACGGCTTTTATGACACGTCGCGTGCAATCCTTAACCATTCACTGCGGCGACCAGGGCCACTCGTCGGCACGCCTCAGTGCGCCACTCGTGCTACTTAGCCAGCCAGTGAGTACGCCACGATCAAGTTATGTCAAACTTTAGCGAAAATACTGGACATAACGCGCGTGACGCTGCGCGTGGATTGGCATTACAGTCGGCCAAGCAAGACAGTTAAAAAGAACAGGACCAGCACCTGCACCGTACAGGCGCAGCGTCTTGGGGTTCAGTACTGAGGTACTTCTTCCTTTTTCCCTTCGGACATCGTTTTTATTGTATTTAACCATACGGCTACGGCAACGCACCCGTTCCCGGCCCCATCAGCTCGACGCTAACTGCTTCACGTCGCGCAAGCACCGTGCCCAACTGTCAGGAGCCGCTACAACGATTCAGGTCATCGCGACGCTTAGCGCCGGGTTGAAAGACTGTAAAGCGCACATCATGATGCACTCAAGTCCACTATCTTTGCTTAAACGACAAGTCTTGAACAAACGAAACGATAAAGCCGAAACTTGCAACCCACAGCAAAAGGCAAGCCATTGCGATTCGCCACTGTGCCAACCTATCAGCGAGGCTTGGCACGTGCTTAGCTGAGACTGCTTGAGCAGTAAAACACATCAGATGCGGATGTCTCAGGAATCTTGTATGCCGAGGTCGGCTAAAAGATTTCAGTTCATGGCGTTCGTGAACCGGTCGCCGAATAGAATGTCGAATTGATTGACCGCCTGCCGCCAAGTGATAGGTAGCATCTTCCAATCCTTTTTGATATTGCGCAAATCCAGATACAGCAGTTTGCTGGCGGCTTCGTCGCTCAGGAAGTGGCCGCGGTTCTTCACGATCTTGCGCAACTGCATGTGTATGCTTTCAATGGCGTTGGTAACTGGCGTGATATGAACCGATGCCCTGCGTGTTCCCGCCGCGAAGTTTTAGGCGTATGGTACGACCATCCGGGACAGGAGCACCGGGAAGCACTTCGGGTGGGCAGGCCGTTCGTCTGCGACGAATCGCGATTACGTTGCGTTTATGCTGAAGCCTGACGCCGCAACCGCCGTGTACAACCTGGCTGTCGCCTTTGAACACTACAACGAAAAGCACCCGCATAGCGCGCTGAAATACCGCTCGTCGCGGGGGTGGACACCTGGGTGCGCGACCGGCCGCAGGCGAGTGACCATGCACCAACCTGGATTGAATTGCGATGGGATAGAGACGCGGACGGCGGGCCGGCACACCCCAAGCGCGGCACACAGGCCCGACACACGAACGGAGACCATGATGCGCAAGGCACTGGATGAATACACACGTAAGCGCGACTTCGACACCACCCCAGAGCCGCCGGGGAAAACGGGCAAGCCGTCGGCACGACGGGAGCGCACCAACCATGCATTGCAGTTCTGCGTGCAGAAGCACGACGCGACGCGGTTGCACTACGACTTTCGCCTCGAGTTGGATGGCACATTGAAAAGCTGGGCGGTCCCAAAGGGGCCAAGCCTGGACCCACATGTCAAGCGCATCGCGATCCATGTGGAGGATCACCCGCTTGAGTACGCGGCATTCGAAGGTCATATCCCGAAAGGTCACTACGGCGCCGGCGACGTGATCGTATGGGACCGAGGCGTCTGGATGCCGGACGGCGATCCCGCCGAGGCCTACCGAAAAGGCCGACTGACCTTCCGCCTTGACGGTGAAAAGCTCGCCGGCCGCTGGCATCTCGTACGCACCCGGCTGAAAGGCAAGCAAGAGCAATGGCTGCTGATCAAATCGGACGACAACGATGCGCGCCCGGAATCCGAGTACGATATCGTGCAAGCGCTACCGGACAGCGTGCTCAGTGACCGTACTCTTCGGCCCGCGACATCGGCCCGACACCCCGCGACGCGTCAGGCGGCGCGCAAGCGCCAACCTGGGACGGCAAGCGACGCGTCGGCGCAAACGCTCCTGCGCAAGCCCGCCTCGCCACAGAACCGGCGTGAGTCCCGCAAGCCCGCGCTGGACGGCGCACGCGCCGCACCGCTGCTCGAATCGCTTAAACCGGCGCTCGCGACGCTGGTGGATGCCGTCCCAGCCGGCCACTGGCGGTATGAAATCAAGTTCGATGGCTATCGAATCCTGGCGCGGATCGACGGCGATGAGGTCAAATTGTTCACCCGTAACGGTAACGACTGGACCTCGAAGATGCCGCGCCAGGCCGAGGCGCTGAGCCGCCTGGGACTAGACTCAGCATGGCTAGACGGCGAAGTAGTAGTTTTCAACGAAGCGGGACTGCCCAACTTCCAGTCATTGCAAAACGCGTTCGATGCGCGGCGCGGCAACGCGATTGTCTATTACTTGTTCGACGTGCCTTACCTGAATGGCCTAGACCTGCGCAATGTGCCGCTGGAGCCGCGCCGCGCCGCGCTGACTGCGCTGCTCGAGCACCACGAAGGCGATGTGCTGCGGCTGTCGCGCGATTTCGATGAGTCACTGGAGTCGATGCTCGACAGCGCGTGCGAGATCCAACTCGAAGGCGTGATCGGCAAGCGGGCTGGCAGCCTGTACGCGTCGCGCCGCACCACCGACTGGATCAAGCTCAAATGCAAGCACCGGCAGGAGTTCGTCGTGGTCGGCTACACCGAGCCGAAAGGTAGCCGGCAGGCATTCGGCGCATTGCTGCTCGGCCTACACGATCCCGATACCGGCGCACTACGATACGCGGGCAAAGTCGGCGCCGGATTCAGCGAAGCCACGCTGCGATCCGTGCGCGGGCAGCTGGACCCGCTGCGCACGAGACGTGCCGCGCTGGACAACCGGCCGAGCGCACGCGAGGCAACGGGCGTGCACTGGACCCGGCCTGAATTGCTTGCCGAAGTGGCCTACGCAGAAATGACGCGTGAGGGCATCATCCGTCATGCCGTCTTTCGCGGATTACGCACCGATAAGCCAGCTAGCGACATCGGGCCAGAACATGCGGTATCGGCCGACTCTGTTGCAGCCGCTGCGCCCGCAAGAGTGCCAATCAATGGACGATCGCCAACCTTCACCACCGTCTCGCCGAACAGGATACCGATCCGTGGCACGGCTATGCCCGCGTACGGCAGACGATCACCGCGCAGATGCGCGAGCGGATCGGCATGAAGCGATCCGCCTGATCCGCGGCGCCGCTTAATGACCGAAATAGACCGAGTTCACTGAGTTCGCTGGCCTCGCTATCTTGTCGCAGCCTGCGCTAGATTGCACGATACCGTTCATCGACGAGCCAACGCTGGTGTGCGCCACACTCTGTTGAGCATTGGCGCGCGCCTGCGCAGCCTGAATGCTGGTATCGTCCGCGCATGGCTCGCGGCGGTCACGGCCGCCTCAGTACGGCGCCTAACTGCTCCGCGGTGTACGGTTTGCGTAACGCTTCCCAGGCGAAACCCAAGTCATAATCGCACGGCACATCGTTGCCAGAGGCAAAGACCACGCGCAGACTGCGCTGTACGTTCACCGAGCGTTGCGCCAATTCGATCCCCGACATGCCAGGCAGCGTGACATCAGTGAGCAATACGTCGAAACGGTCGCGCCGGATCACGTCCAGCGCATCCTCCGCCGTGCCCGCCGCGATCGTCACGTGCCCTTGCATTGACAAGATTTCCCGTACCGCCTCGGTCGCCGCTGCGTCGTCGTCGACCAGCAGGATGCGCAAGCACTGCTCACGCGCGGCCGAATCGTCTGGCGTCGAAGGCTGACACGCACTAGCCGCCCCCTGCGACGGCGGATCGGCGCGTTCCGCAGACTGCAGGGCGCGGCAGGACGCGGCAGCCGCATCGCCCGAAGCCGGCACCGGAGAGCGTGCCCGGCCTGCGGCAACGGACACGTCGTGGCCGCTGAGCACGGCGCGCAAACGTGCCGCCAACTGCTCACGGCTATATGGCTTGCGCAGCAATTCGACACTATCGTCCAGCCGCGCGTTGTCCTCGATCGCATCCTTGGTATAGCCAGACGTAAACACGATCTTCAACCGTGGTCGCAGGCGCAACGCAACGCGCGCAAGCTCGGGACTGCGGATCGAGCCCGGTATCACCACATCCGACAACAGCACGTCGGCATGCACGCCGCTGCGGATCAATGCCAGTGCCTGATCTGCGTCGTCCGCGCACAGCACCCGGTAGCCGAGTCCCATCAACGTCTCGGCCACGGTAGCCTGCACCGCCTGGTCGTCCTCGACCACCAGGATCGTCTCGTTGCCGCCCTGCGGCGCTACACTCGGCGGCGCCAGCACTGTATCGGCCGTCGCCGTGGAGCGCGGCAGGTAGATGCACACGGTCGTGCCCTGTCCCGGCTCGCTACGGATCAGGATATGCCCACCGCTTTGCTTCACGAAGCCGTACGCCATGCTCAAGCCTAGCCCCGTTCCCTGCCCTTCCGGCTTAGTCGTGAAAAATGGATCAAACGCCCGCTCGATCACGCTGGACGGCATGCCGGTGCCGGTATCCGTGACCGCCAACATCACATACTCACCCGGACGCAAATCCGGAATGCCAGCCACCGGTTGCAGGCCGAGCGCCGCATTGGTCAGCGCCAGCATCAGCCGGCCGCCTTCGGGCATCGCATCGCGGGCATTGATGGCCAGATTCAGGATCACATTCTCGAGCTGGTGGCTATCTACGAGGGTGTTCCAGAGCCCGTCGGCCACCGTCGTCTCGATATGGATCGTCTCTCCGAGCACGCGTCGCAACAAGTCGTCCATGCCGTGCAGCACACCGCTGAGGTTGACGACCCGGGGCTTGAGTGGCTGCTGACGAGCCAGCGCCAGCAATTGCGCGGCCAGCTTGGCTCCGCGGCTCACCGCGTCAATGGCCTTGGCGAGCCGCTCACGGCTCCACGCATCGCCGCCATGGCGATTCTCGAGCAGTTCGAGGTTGCCACGCAGCACCTGCAGCACATTGTTAAAGTCATGCGCGACACCGCCGGTCAATTTGCCGATTGCCTCCATTTTCTGCGACTGGAACAGCGCGGTACGGGTTTCCTCCAGCGCCTGGGCCGCCTCGCGCCGCTCGGTGATGTCGCGCGTGATCTTGGCAAAGCCGATCAACTCGCCGTCATCGTCGCGAATGGCATCGAGCACCACGTGCGCCCAAAAACGTGAGCCGTCGCGCCGAACGCGCCAACCTTCCGACTCCCAGCGCCCGTCGCGCGCCGCCACGTCGAGGCCGCGTTGCGGCACCCCGGCGGCAGCCTCCTGTGGCGTGTAAAAGCGGGAGAAATGCGAGCCGATAATCTCCTCAGCCTGGTAGCCCTTAATGCGTCGCGCACCCTGGTTCCAGTTCGTGACAATGCCCTGTGGCGACAGCATGAAGATCGCATAGTCAGTCACGCCCTGAACGAGCAGCCGGAAACGCCGCTCGCTCTCCATCGCCACATCGTGCACTTTTTTCTTGTCGCTCATGTCGCGCACAATCTTGCCGAAGCCGAGTAGCTGGCCGTGCGCACCATGCAGTGGCGTCATCACGACGCTGCCCCAGAACGTCGTACCGTCGCGGCGCATGCGCCATCCCTCGCTCTCGTAACGGCCCTCGCGCGCCGCCGTGCGCAGCGCGGCCGCGGGCGCGCCGGCCCGGCGGTCCTGGTCCGGATACAGGTCGCCAAGCATGCGCTGCAGGGCTTGCTCTCGGGTGTACCCGTAGATACGCTCGCCGCCGGCATTCCAGCTCAGTATGCGGCCATCCGGTGACAACGCGAATATCGCGTAATCAGCAATTGTTTTAACCCACAACATCGGCCAGACGGACGTCAGGTTGTCGAGGGCAGGTCCGCGGTTCGTCATCGGCACATGGCTCTTTGCAATAGGCTCGATTACAGCGTGACAAATCGTACATCGAAACCGCGCAACACGGCATCGCGCGCACTGCCCTGCGCGCGGCCAGCGCGTGGCCCATCGCGCGACGGCCAGCAGCCGATGTGGCTCATTCTATCCCAGCGTAACGCCCTTGCGTCCGCTCGCGGCGCGTTAGCAGGCCAGCACTTTAAAATCCACCGCTTTACTTATTAAAATCCGCCGCCTTAATTGTCTTATTGGAAGCGGTAGATATAAATATCAAACAATGCGCCCCTACAGGGATTGAACGTGTCAGGCGTCGAACTTGTACTGCGCGCGTGCATGGGTGCCGACCCGTCCACGCGCGTCATCGCGGTATGCACGACTGATGCGCAGGCGCGCTATGTGACGCCCGAAGTCGCCGCGCTGACCGGCAAGCCGGTTTCGGTGCTCACCGGCGGCACAGCAGCATGGATCGACGCAGGTCTTGCCACCGAGATCGACAAGGTGCGCACCACCCGGCGCGACGGCGGGCGCTATGTGCCGAACGGGTCGTCCGGACGCGCCACTTCGCCCGCCAGATTGTACTCCGCCCGCATCGCCGCCAGCACCGCGGCAATATCTTTCTCGTAGCCAACCGCATGGCTGAAGTGCCCGAGCGTCCAGTTGCATCCGGATGCGTCGGGCGGTTGCATATGCGGCCGCGGCACGCGGATCTTCACGCCGTCGTCGGCAATGTGATAAAGCCGGTGGAGTCGGCGCTCGAATTCCTGCTGCAGCCGCGTCGCATTCAACGTCTTTCGAATCATGAGCCATTCGGCAGCCGCCGGCGCAAGCCAGTGCGCCAGCGGCTACCGCCTTCGTGGAACTCATCGAGTATGATAGCCGAACGGCAGCCGGCCACGATGTCGCCGGCACGGCTGCTGGCAAACCCTGCCTATCCCCGAAAGTCCTGTCAATTGCCGACCTACACGCTCGCCGCTGCCGTCCACGCGGAACTGGATATTCGCAAGAGTCGCTTTATCAGCGCCGTCGTGCCAGTCGAAAACCGCGATACCGCGATGACCGAAGTCCATCGCCTGCGCACCGTCCATCCGGATGCGACGCACGTTTGCTGGGCGCTGCTCGCCGGCGGCCAGTCTGGCATGTCCGACGACGGCGAGCCGTCCGGCACCGCCGGCCGCCCAATGCTGGAGGTGCTGCGCCATCACAACCTGGACGGCGTGCTCGCGACGGTGGTGCGCTACTACGGCGGCATCAAGCTCGGCGCAGGCGGACTCGTGCGTGCGTACACGGACGCGGTTGCGACGGCGCTGCAGCACGCGCAGCGCATTGAGCGCATCGCCCAGAGGCACTTGACCATTGACGCCGACTATGCGGATGAGGCACGTATCCGACACTGGATCGCGCAACAGGGCCATGTGCTCGCCGACAGCCAGCATGGCATGCGTGTCACACTGACCATCGTACTGCCGCAGGATGCGCTGGACGCCGCCCAGCAAGCATTGCGCGACCTGACCCACGGGCGTGCCGCGCTCGCGCCGCACTAAAGCGCGCTACGGCATTCGCTCATCGCATTTTGTGCCGTTGTGCCGTTGTGCCGTTGTGCCGTTGTGCCGTTGTGCCGTTGCGCCGTTGCGCCGTTGCGCCGTTGCGCCGTTGCGCCGTTGCGCCGTTGCGCCGTTGCGCCGTTGCGCCGTTGCGCCGTTGCGCCGTAATCAGCGTAACGGCCGCGGCGTCGCCACGGCGACCAGCCGCGACGCAATCGCATCGAATGCGGTACAGATTAGTACATAGATGAAGGCGACCAGCGCGAAAATCTGGGCCGGATAGACCATCAACCGGTTGTTGACCTGCGTGGCGAGCAACGACAATTCCGGCACGCCGACGATGTACGCCAGCGACGTGTCCTTGATCAGCGACACCCATTGGTTGATAAACGACGGCGCCATGATCCGCAACGCCTGCGGCAGCACCACGAAGCGCAGTGTCTGCATCTGCGTGAAACCCAGCGACAACCCGGCCTGCAGTTGAGCAGCGCCCACCGCGCGGATACCCGCATGCACCGCATGCGACAGGTATGCGCCGCCGATCAGCGACAGCGCGCAGACGACGGTTAGCTGACCGGGTGCATCGATATGCAGCACGACGGGCAGCAGAAAATATGTCCAGAACATCAGCATCAGCACGGGAATCGCGCGGAAGAACCCGAGCACGGCGAGCAGCGCCATATGAACGGCGCCGTGCGTCACCGCCAATGCAATGCCAGCGGCGAGCCCGAGCACGCCGGAGGCGAAGGCCGACGTCAGCGCGAGCACCAACGTCAACGCCACGCCGCCAAGCGGCCCGTTCGGGAACGTGCCGACCAGCAAGTATGGCAGATTATCCAACAGGATCGAGATGTCCATCGTCACCCCGCGCGGGCAGCCGGGTGACGCCGCTGAACCACGTGCGCGAGCGCCTCGATCACCGCGATCGTGCCGATATACAGCACCGTCGCCACGCCGAATGCGGCAAACGTCTTGAACGTCTCGGTCTCGACTTGGCGAGACGCATACGAGAGCTCGGCTAAGCCGATCGCCATCGTCAACGACGAGTTCTTCACGATGTTCATGTATTGGCCGAATAATGGCGGCATCGCGTTGCGGGCCGCCTGCGGCAGCACGACATGGCAGAACGCCTGCCAACGCGTGAGCCCGAGCGCGGCGGCGGCCTGACGTTGTCCGCCGGACACGCCCCGCAGGCCGGCGCGAAATTCCTCGCTGACGAATGCGCACGAGTAGAACGTCAACCCGAGCCAACCGGCGACGAATTCAAATGGCGGCCAGCGCAGCGACAATGCGCCGGCTTGAATCGTATGTGGCGTGTTCAGCCACTGCATCAGCCCATCGGGCAGCAATGTCGCCGCGCCGAAATACCAAAACATCAATTGCACCAGTAACGGCGAATTGCGAAACACCAGCACGTAGGCCGCGGCAGCGCGACGCACCGGCCACGTATCGGCGCTATGCGCCATCGCCAGCGCGAAGCCGCTCGCAGTGGCGGCGACGATCACCGTCGCGGCCAGCGCTAACGTGACACCGAAACCCTGCAGCAGCCAGCCGACGTACTTCGGCGCCAGGATCCACTCCTGCGGCACAGCTCAGACCTTGTCGCCGATCTTGAACAGGCGCGGCAGCGGCGTGCTCGTGTGCGGGCCAAACCAGCGATTGTAGATTTGTTCGGCCGCGCCACTCTTCTCCAGCCCGCGCAGCGTATCGTTGACGAACGCGATCAGCCGCGTCTCGCCTTTCGGAATACCCACGCCCATATAGTCGTTGGAAATCGTAAAGGCCGGGATTTCGTAGTGCTGCTTGTCGGGCACGTTGGCGAGCAGGCCGACCAACTTTGGACCGTCCTGCGTGATCGCCTGCACGTTGCCGGCCCGAAGCGCGGCGAACGCAAACGGCGTGTCGTCGTACGCGACAATGGTGGCCTGCGGGAATTTCTCGCGCAGCGTGATTTCGTTGATGGTACCCTTGTCCGCGCCGACCCGCAGACCGTTGAGCTGCTCGGCCGACTTGAGCACGCCCTTCTTGGCGAGGAACTGCTGGCCGGATGCAAAATACGGAATACTAAAGTCCACTTGCTTGGCACGCTCCTCGGTAATCGTGAAGTTGGCCAGCACGAGATCGACCTTCCTGGACGTGAGGAACGGAATCCGATTCGCCGGATTAGTCGGCTGCAACTTGAGCTTCACGCCGAGCTTATCGGCTAGCGCTTTAGCGTAATCGACGTCCAAGCCGACAATGTGATGCGTCTTCGCATCGACGAAGCCGAATGGCGGATTGCTGTCGAACGTCGCCACCCGCAACACGCCCGCCTTCTTGATGTCGTCGAGCCGGTCAGCGTGAGCAACGCCGGCCGCGACGATCAGCAAGCCGGCCAGCAGCGTGGAAAACACTGTCGATTTCATATCTTGTGAACTTTTTGATTGAGCGGCGCGTGCACCAGATCAGTGACGCGAGGTCGCTTAACATAGCATTGGTAGGACGATTTTCAAACCAATAAATGTTGCACAGCATAGAACGCCCCGGAATAATGCCTGCATGGGTTTTCAGCCATGCCATGCGGCAATGCAGCACACCGGCCTCGCGCCACACTTTGACGTATGGCTGTTCTGTGCCGATCAAGTCGCTGCGCCGGAGCCGACCCGGATGTCTACCTTACAGCCGCACACTCGCTTAACGTTGCCCCGACGCAATGCATCGTGGTCGAGGACAGTGCCACGGGCGTCGTCGCGGCATCGTCCGACGGGTTCAACGGGAGACAGACATGACAAGCGTCACGCTGAAGAACACCGCCAAGCACTACGATGATGTACCGGTGCTGCGCAATGTGAAGCGTGGATCGCGGGCATCGCGCCCGTGCTGCTGCGCCGGCAAGCATTACCGGACGCGAACCGGCATCATCGGACACGAATGCGCAGCCGTATCACGGCACCGCCCGGACCGCGACGGGGCGCGTCACGTGAGTCACGTGAATAGCGGCGGTCAACCTATGCATCGCCGGCCAGCACCGCCCCGACTGATTTTCCAGTAATCTTGCGTTTTGGCTGCTGCGTCGGCGACCTACGCCGGCGCGGCCCAACACCGGAAGCATGCAATGAACTGGAATCTGATTGGAATAGCTGGCCCGGTCAGCAACCTAGAGCTGGTCGGGCGGCTGCTGATGGCAGCGGCACTCGGCAGCGTGATCGGCATCGAACGGGAACGGCTACAGTGGGCAGCCGGACTGCGCACCCACATGCTGGTGTGCGTCGGCTCTGCCCTGATCATGATCGTGTCGACCTACGGCTTCACACAGGTGCAAGGTAAGGAAGGCGTGGTGCTGGATCCGTCGCGGGTCGCCGCCCAGGTGGTGTCCGGCATCGGGTTTCTTGGTGCCGGCTCGATCCTGCTGCGCGGGGAAGTCATCCGGGGGCTAACGACCGCGGCGAGCCTGTGGACCGTGGCTGGCGTCGGGCTGGCCGTAGGCGGCGGACTGTACGTTGCGTCCAGCGCCGCAACGGCGATCATCTTGGTGATCTTAGTCGGCGTGAAGCCGCTTGAGCGACGCTTCATCGCGGCCAAGCTCCGCCGCGAAGTGCGGCTCGTCGCCAGCCGCGGTGCGTTGTCGATCGATACCTTGTCCGAGGTGCTTGGCCCGGGCAGCGAACGCATCAAGCGCTTCATCGTACAGCAACAGGAAGACGGCGGCGACATCGATGAGGTGACGATCGCGTTCTCGCGGGTCACCGATCCGGAATTCGCAACCATTGTGCGCCGACTCAAGCAGATACAGGGCGTGCACCACGTGCGTGAGGTCGTTCCGTCATAGCCCCCGCGCCGATAGTTGCCGCAGCCGGCGCCTTACCTTACGGAGGAAGCGCGACAAAGCTCGGCCTGGACGGTGCATCACCGTGCCGCCGGCAAGCAACGCCGGGCCCTGCATGGCTCGTATCCGGCAATGGGACCGCAAAAGAGGAAAGCGCCGCACGGGACATCACGCCGCCGAAGCGAACCAGGCTTATCCTCGCGAACGCGCGAAACAGCACGCCAGGCCGCAGCCGCAGCCGCAGCCGCAGCCGCAGCGACGCGAGCCGCCCCAAGGTCGGGATGTTCCATCGACCCACGCTGCAGGGTCAAAGCCAGCCTGCCTTCCTAAACCGCCACCACAATACCGCATCGATCGCCAACATGACCGCCAGGCAAGCCGGATAGCCATACTGCCAGTGCAGCTCCGGTATGCTCTGGAAATTCATCCCGTAGATTCCCGCAATCATCGTCGGACTGGCGAACAGCGCGGCGAACGCGCCGAGCCGCTTAGTCGTCTCACTTTCAGCCAGCGAGATCATGCCTAGGTTCACCTGAATCGCGGTCGAGATCATCTCTCGGCGACCTTCGATTAGCTTGTCGATGCGCACCAGATGATCATAGACATCACGGAAATACGCCTCCATGCCGGCGCACAGCGCCGGGACGCGGCCACCCTGCAACTTCCCCACCGCCTCCAGCAAAGGCGCGACATGGTGATGCAGCCGCACAAAGCGGCGCTTGAGCGAATACAGGTCTTCTACCACGTCACGCGAGGCCGCGGTGCCCTTCTTCTCGAAGATCCGGTCCTCGACGATCTCCGACTCATCGATCAACGCCTCGACGACGGGAAAATAGCGGTCCACCACGCTGTCGATCAGTGCGTACAGCACGAAAGCCGAGCCGTGCCGCAGCAAATGCACGTCGCGCTCGCAACGGGCACGCACGTCCTGGAAGCCCTGCTGACTGCCGGCGCGAATGGTCAACACATAGTTCGCGCCGACAAAAACCGCCACCTCGCCAACTTCCAATTCTTTGTCTGACGTTTGCTCGACCGTGTGCAGCACAGCGAACAGCGACGCGCCATACTCTTCGATTTTCGGCCGTTGATGGCCATGGCGTGCGTCCTCGACCGCCAGCTCGTGCAAACCGAACTCGTGTGCCATCTGCGCCAATTCTTCGGGATCCGGGTCTTTCAGCGCCACCCAAACAAAACAGTCCGGTTTCGCGACGTATTCGCTAATGTCACCCACCGGGATGTCGCCCATCTTGCGACCATCGTGGTATGCAGCGCAGTTGATCAGCATCGGTGCCTCCGCTTTTTGCAACCGCCGAAGGATAAGCCAGCTGGCGCAAAACGGCGAGTCCCTCTCCGGCAATCCCTGCGGCGTTACGGCCAGTACGCTATGCATCATGAAGCCGCGCAGATTACGCGCCGCTGCCATAGTTCAGGCCTTCAGTTGCCGGCAAATGACTGAGGTTAAATTCAGGGACTGCGGAAACGAGCTTTGCGCAGCGTGCCACAGCCGTCGCGCGCGTGTGGCAACGACGGTTCACCGTTGCGTGGGACATTCCAGGGTTTCGGCGAGCGGTTTTTGCGCAACCCATGGCGGTCGGTGTTTGACGCCAATGCCTGCGCGACGACGCGAGCCTGAGTTCGTGTCGTAACGTGTTGCTTCGTGAACGCCGGACTCCACGCAGTTCAGCATGGCATCGTTGTGCTGCTCGGCGGCTGAAAGCCAGCCCAGCACATCTACTTAAAGGAGAGCGTTATGATGCCTACCATTGGCGGCGGTTTTTTAGATCCGTCTAACCTGCAGTCGCTAGACCCCAAAACTATGTCGGCGGATCAAGGAAAACAGCTTGAGGCACTCAACCAGATTTTCAATGGGCCCCTCGGCGGCGGCGGACCGCTTGGCGCCAAGCTCAAGGAAATGATCGACGCCTACCACTCGGCTCACCCCGACACACAGCAAGCATAACCCCGAGGGCACCGGCCGACCGTGTGATCGACATGGGCGTTGCTTACACGAGCATGGGCGGCTTGACCGCTCAGTCGTGCCGGTTTTATGCTAGTAAGCAGTCTACCGCCCAATTGCGATTCGCCGGCATCCAAATTTGCCCATAGCACCGTGATGCCGCTTCCAGATAATAGCCGACACGCTACAAGCTTTTGAGTCGCAGGTCTGCATAGTACCCCTATCGGCATGGACTTAGTTTAAGCTAGCTAATGTGAACATGAAATCGAAGCCCTACCCTTGAGCGTTATCGGTTTTCTTCTCGTTCAGCTTAAGCTCTACTCGCCGAGGTCAAGAGCAGCTATCGCCTCACGCACGTCTTGCGAAGATGTGTCGAGGTAGGGAGCCACATGGTACAGGGGCCACTCCACGCACCCGTTGCCCCAATATCCGGATCAAGACAGCCCGCTCACGATACAGTTTGCGCAGCGAGCGGACCGCCAAAATACGCGTCGCGAATAACGCGGCGGCACGCGCCTGTCGCGGGCGCCTCGCCGCGCTCAGTTCCAGCGGCGCCGAAACCGCCGCGCTGCTCAACAAGCTGATCGACGCGCTTCACGAGGTGGGCCTAACAAAAGCCGAGATACTTGATCTAAGCCACGCGATCGCCATCTTCGCATGGGCCAATCGCCTCATGCTCACTCTCGGAGAGCCCGTGTTTCCCGCCTGATGAGAAACGAATATCGATAGCTGAATCGATTCATTATGCTAGCGGTGTGCACGCATCGCCCCTGGTTACCATAATCGTGGATTGAGCGATTCGGTTAGCAACCTGCACTGGGCTCCACGTGGAGAATTGATTCAGGGTTACGAGTGAGCTGCCCCGAAAGTTGTCATTGATGTTTCGTTTAATTTTTGGCAAAGTGCATCGCTCGCCTTGCTTGTAAGGCATTTTTGCCTTACAATGTAGTTGTAACCATGAACAAGGTAGAGGCCATGATTACTCTCACCGTCACCGCAAAAGGGCAGGTGACATTCAAACAAGAACTTTTGCGCCATCTGGGACTTCGTCCAGGTCAAAAGCTTAACGTCGATACGCTCCCGGATGGCCGGGCTGTCATCCAGGCAGTGCGGGAAGGACGGAGCATTGATGATGCGTTTGGCATTCTCAAGGCAAAAAATAAAGACAATTTCGTTTTATCCATCGAAGAGATGAACGAAATTTCCCGCAAAGGTTGGGCGGGTGAAGAATGAAATTGGCTGTTGATACCAATGTTGTACTGCGCTACTTATTGGCTGATGATATTGAACAGGCAACAATAGCTCACCAAGTGATACGGGAAGCAACACTGGTCGCTATTGCCTTGCCGGTGTTATGCGAGGTTGCATGGAATCTATCGCGAGGCTATAAATTGGCGGCAGAGGATATAGCCAACGCTATAGCCGTTCTCGTAGAAGCCGACAACGTCGAAGTTGACCGTGGCAGAGTCGATGCTGGTCTGGCGATGTTACGGGCGGGGGGTGATTTTGCCGATGGTGTCATAGCCTATGAAGGCTTGGCCCTCGGCGCAGAGGTTTTTACTACCTTTGATAAAAAAGCAGTCGCCATACTCAAAAAGCATAGCTCTATCAGAACCCAGCTACTATCCTGAATGTATCGTTGGTATCAGCAACCGTTCAATTGAATTTACAACTACATCCCGCCCTATACGGGCCGGCCACTGCGCCGTCATCCTGCCTGGCGTAACGCAACCCGCATCAGCTTGCCGCTCTCGGTACGCGGCAAGTCATCGGTAAACACGATGCTGCGCGGATATTTGTATGGCGCGATCGTCTGTTTTACATGTTCCTGCAATTGCGAAACCAACGCGTCGCTGGGCTCGTACCCCGCTGCCAGAATGACAAACGCCTTGACAATCTGCCCCCGCTCCCCGTCGGACGCGCCGATCACCGCGCACTCGGCCACGGCCGGATGCTTCATCAGTGCCCCCTCGACTTCCGGCCCCGCGATGTTGTAACCGGCCGAGATGATCATGTCGTCGGCCCTTCCCAGATAGAACACGTAGCCGTCCTCATCGATCACCACAGTATCACCCGATAGGTTCCAGCCGTTGCGCACGGCTTTCGCCTGCCGTTCGTCGGCGAGGTACTTGCAGCCGGTGGGGCCCTTCACGGCGAGCTTGCCCGGCGTACCTGGAGGCACCGGCCGCATCTCGCCGTCCAACGCTTGCACCACGTAGCCGGGTACCGCCTTGCCAATGGCGTTGCGCCGCACTTGCGCGCCGGCGCTGCCGATGAAGATATGGATCATTTCGGTGCTGCCGATACCGTCGATCATCTCCAGCCCGCTCGCCTGTTTCCACGCCTGGCGCGTCGCATCCGGCAGCGCTTCGCCGGCCGACACGCTGCTACGCAGCGATCCGATATCGTACCGGGCAGTCAGCGCTGTCATCTGCCGATAGAAGGTCGGCACGGTGAAGACCATCGTCGCGCGGAAGCGCTCGATCGTGGCCAGCAACCCGTCCGGCGTCAGCTTCTCGATCAGCACAGTCGATGCGCCAACGCGCAGCGGAAAGCACAGCAGTCCGCCCAAGCCATACGTAAAGGCCAGCGGCGGCGTGCCGCAGAATATGTCGTCGGCTCGCGGCTTGAGCACATGACGGGAGAATAGATCGCACATCACGAGCACGTCGCGGTGAAAATGCATGCATCCTTTTGGCGCCCCGGTCGTGCCGCTGGTGAAGATAATCAGGCAAACGTCGTCGCTCGCGGTATCGCACGCGTCGAACTCGGGAGCCTTGCAGCGCGCCAGCACGTCAATCGAATCCGGTGCTTCATGATTGAAAAAGCGTACATCCTTCAGCGTCGTGCAGAAGTGCTCATGTCCGGGTGTGCGGCAATACTCGATTTCCTCAGCCAGTCGCACGTCACACAACGCGGCGGCGATCTGCGCCTTGTCGATGATCTGCTTGAGTTCTTTCGCGCGCAGCAGCGGCATCGTTGGCACCGTCACGAGGCCCGCCTTCACTGCGGCGAGCCACATCACCGCCATGTTCAGCGTGTTCGGGCCGCGCAGCAGCACCCGATTACCGGGCACCAACCCCATGTCCTGGACCAATACTCTAGCGGTACGGTTCACCAGCGCCTGCAATTCTCGATAGCTCGTCGCGTGCCGCTCGCCCGCGCGATCCGACCAGATCGCGCAGCGTTCGCCATGGCCCGCCTCAACTGCGCGATCGACCAATTCGACCGCGCAATTAAAACGCGCCGGATAGGCAACATCGGGATTGTCGAGCAGCAATTCGGGCCATTGCTCCGGCGGCGGCAAGTGGTCGCGGGCGAAGGTATCGAGATGAGCAGATTGTTCCATCAATACGGTTTCCTAAAATTCAGGCAGCACGACTGCCCGGCGCAACATTGACATAAGACGCAAGCCGATGGTTCCAACCGACCACGCTGACTTGCACACGCCTCCCACGAGTCGGCGCCGACAGTTCCCCCGCTAGCGGCACGCGGCTTCGCCCTCGGGGATAACCGCGGTCGCCTCGATCTCGACCTTTGCGTCGTCCTCGATCAATGCCACCACCTGGATCGCGCTCATCGCGATGTTGTAGTGGCCGACAATTTCGCGGAACGCCGCCCCCACTTCCTTGGCGGCTGCTAAATACTCGCGCTTGTCGGTTACGTACCAGGTCATGCACACCAAGTGCTCGCCGCGACCGCCGGCCTGTTCGAGCACGGCCATCAGGTTGGCCAGCGCCTATCGCGCCTGCCCGGCAAAATCATGTGCGCAGAATACGCACTCCGCGTCCCAGCCGATCTGTCCGGCAATGTAGACTTGCGTGCCACTTGCCGCGACGCCGTTTGCATAGCCGCGCGGCTTGGCCCAGCCCGTGGGCTAAAGTACTCGTTTCATCTGTATCAGTTCCTATGTTGCGCCGCTTTCGGCAGATAACGTTGCAGCTTTGCGAGTACGTCGGGCGGTAGCGGAATTGGGCGATGCGTATCGAGTGATGTAAAGACTAATATCTGCTCGGCCCGGAAGCGCAGCTGCTGCTGCACCGAGCCGCTGATCGACAGCCGCAGCGAACTGCGACCGACGGCCAGCACCGACAGGGACAGCGTCAACGTATCGCCAATGCGGCTCGGCGCAACGAATTCGCAATCGAGTTTGACGATCGGCAGGCCGAGGCGTCGCGTCGTCACGAAGGCGCCGTAATCGACCCGCAAGCCTTCGTTGAACCAGTCCTCGACCAGGCCATTAGTCATCACCAGGTATTGAGGGAAAAACACGATGCCGGCCGAGTCGCAATGCGCGAAGCGAACCTGCCACGACCGTTCGAAGACGATGCCACCCGCTTGTACCGCTGCTCGCGACGGCGGCGTTGAAGTCGTCATTTCACCCCTCCCGTGGTAGCAGCGTCGCGTGCCTGCTTCAACAGGTCACGACCGATGATCAACTGTTGCACTTCAGTGGCACCTCGTAGATACGCAGCGCGCGAATCTCCCGGTACCACTGCTCGACAGGCGTGCCGAGCGCGACACCCTGGCCGCCCCACAGCTGCACCGCTGCGTCGATCACCTGCTGTGCGCCCTCGGTCGCGCTCATCTTCGCCATCGCGGCCTCGCGCGTCACGTTGCGGCCCTGGTCGCGCAGCCATGCGGCGCGATACACGAGCAATGCAGCGCTGTCGATTGTCGTGGCCCTCTGCGCCAGCTTGGCCTGCGTCAACTGGAAGTCGCCGAGCGTCTGGCCGAACATGTGCCGCATTGCCGCGCGCTGCAACCCTTCGCGCAACGCGTGGCGCGCGAAACCGAGCGCGGCAGCCGCCACCGAGGTGCGGAGATGGTTCCGCGCCCATGCATCGATGCGCGGCGCGAGTTTGCGATGACGATCGTCAAAAAATGGCCATTCGACGTGGTTCAGGTAGTCCACGTCAGTTACCCTCGAACACCGGTCGTTGCTTGGCGGCAAACGCGTCATAAGCCCGCCCGAAGTCTCGCGTGGCCATGCAGAGCGCTTGCGCCTGCGCCTCGGCCTCGATCGCCTCGTCGATGCCCATGTTCCACTCCTGGTGCAGCATCGTCTTCGTGATGCCATGCGCGAAGGTCGGACCGCTTGCCAGCTCCTTGGCGAGCGCAGCTGCATCCGCGAGCAGGGCCTGCGGTTCGCTGACCCGGTTGTAGAAGCCCCATGCGTGCGCCTCTTCGCCGCTCATCGCACGACCCGTGAGCAGCAGCTCGGACGCGCGACCCTGCCCGATGATGCGCGGCAGCAGCGCACAAGCGCCCATGTCGCATCCGGCTAACCCGACTCGCGTGAACAAGAACGCCACCTTGCTGCGCTGAGTGCCTAGCCGCAGGTCCGATGCCATTGCGACGACCGCGCCGGCGCCCGCGCATACACCATCGACCGCGGCGACGATCGGCTGCGGGCAGTGACGCATCGCCTTGACGAGGTCACCGGTCATCCGCGTAAACATCAACAAGTCCGGCATCGGCAGGTCAATCAGCGGTCCAATGATGTCGTGCACGTCGCCGCCGGAACAGAAATTGTCGCCCGCTCCATGCACCACGACCGCCTTGACGTCCGTCGCATACGTTAGCGCACGAAATAGATCACGCAGTTCAGCATAGGATGCGAAGGTCAACGGGTTCTTGCGCTCGGGCCGGTTCAGCACGATCGTCGCGACCTTGCCCTCGACCTGCCACAGGAAATGCTGCGCACGGTAGTCCGCGAGCGTCGTCCGGTTGCCGGAGACGAGCGATGCGTCAGCGGTTTTGTCATCATGCATCTCGTTTCAGTGTGTCCAACAGGTGGCTTTTGAGCTTGCCCAGCTTCTGGTGCAATCTCGCCTTTTCGTCTAGTTCCAGTCCGCCGAACAGTTCGGCGATCCATTGCTCGTGCACAGCCGCCATCCGGTCGAACAGCGCGCGCCCTGCCGGCGTCAGCCGGACTGTATACGCGCGGCGATCACTCGGATCCTCCGCACGCGTGACTAGCCCTTCTTTTTCGAGCTGGTCCGTGATGCCCGTGACGTTACCGCCGGTCACCATTAGCCGGCGCGACAACTCGCTCATCTTCAGTCCGTCCGGATGGCGCTCGAGCTGCGCCATCAGGTCAAAACGCGGCAGCGTCATATCGAACTCGGCGCGCAGCCGCTTGCGCAGCGCCGTCTGCACTAGGTTGGTCGTGGTCAACCACCGTAGCCACAGACGCAGGCCCATATGGCTGCTGGCGCCACCGCTCAGTTCCAGGTCGACGACATTGTCCAGCCTGCTCAGGTTCACATCACCTCCCCGCCGCTGACAGATAGCATGACCATTGATCGAGCGCGCCCCTGGTGGGCACAGCCACAGCACAGTGTCCGCCACTTCTTCGGGCTCGATGAAACGACGTTGCGGATTAGCGCACATCAGTTCGCGTCGTGCATCCGCCTCGTCACGACCAGTCTTCGACACAATCTGCGCAATCGACTCGCGCAGCAGTGGCGTGTCCGTGTAACCAGGGCAGAGCGCATTTACCGTGACGCCGCGGGTTGCATATTCGAGCGCCAGCGCGTGTGCACCAGTACACGCCGCCCAAGTTTATGTCGAGCATGCGTTGCCACAACGCCGAATCGGTCTGGCTGAATGGCGCGGCTTGCGCGTGCCCGGCGTTGTCCACGAGGATGTCCACTGGACCGAACGCAGCATTGACTGCTGCGAATACGGTGTTGACCGAATCGGCTTGCGTGACGTCCACTGCGACAGCTTGCGCGCACGGCACCGGCCGTGCATCGGCATCGGGTGTCGACAGCAGCCATTTCTAAATATTTTATTGTCGAGCAAATGTCTGACGCAGCGACTAGGTTGGGTAACGGCGATGCGGTTAAGGCACTTGTCGATCATCCAACAACGCCTGCACGTAAGCACCGCCACGTTTGACATAGATTAACAAGATTGCATTGGCACGTTGCTAAGCTGCGTTCTAACCGCTCGTTGCCTCACATCCGATGTAATCATCTGACATTACCTCGGATGTGTTCGGATGTGACCGGTCCAATTCTTGGACGACCGATCGCATCCGGCTGGATCAAGCTTTTCACAACGCAAAAACACCGTCACCTCATTGGCGAGCGCGGCAAGCCAGCTTACGTCGCCGAACACGGCCTCTTGCAGTTACCCTGTACCACACCGCAGAGTTCCGCCTTCGCCCTTTCCACTGACTGCTAACCACGCAAAATGTGCCGACCCGCTTGTCCGTTGCTGCGTCAGCGGCCCACTATTGGTAATTTGTGGTTTCGCGTACATCGGACCGTTGTCGGCGCACAGTAGCATGTACGATGCGCGTACCATACAAAGGGCATCGAATGAGACGTTATTTTTACTGGTTTGTAAAGATCGCGATTGCAACGTTGGCCGGCGCGGCACTGCAAACGGCCTTTGGCAGCGATCAGACCGGCGGGAACGTCGCATCGCACTTGACTGTCTCGAATGTGGGCGCCACAAAAGTAGCGGCCATCCTGCCGAACCTGGCCGGTGCCGCCGCGAAATCCAGCGGACCGGCGAACACGCCGGCCCCGGCTGCGCCGCCAACGATTCCGTGCGGCAATAGCATTAAAGGGGTGTTCTACGGCATTGGCGGCCACGTCGGGCAAGGAGGCGTGTATGACAAGATCAGTTATGAAGCGCAACTTGATCATGTCAAGGAACTCGGTATGACGATGTACGGACATGATGTTTTCAATTATGCCAGTACGCAAAAGGTCCTTCGGATCGCTAAACTGGCAAAAAAACAATGCATCGACGTGTTCGCAGTACTAACGGCTGACCTAAACGCCTATGTCAACGAGGATGCAGCCTATCGCGATGGGTTAAAACTGGGGACGATGGTCGCCATGACGCTCAAGGGCGTCGTCCAGTATTACCAGGTGGGGAACGAGTACGAGAATGTCAGCATTCGCCGCGGGCATGGCAGTCATCCGGATGACTATGACAACGCCTCTTTTCAGAAGGCTCGTGGTTCGATTCTCGGGATGATTGATGGGATAAAGGCTGCAAACCCCTCCGCCACGATCGTGATGTGCCCGCCAGGATGGCTGCACTTTGGTTTCCTGGACATGCTGTACACCGGCACACAACCCGACGGCTCCCGAAGGCACCGGATCCCGCAGTGGGACATCACCGCATGGCATTGGTATTCAGACATGGGGGACATCACCGCCGCGCGAGGCGTCAACGTGCTCAGGCACTTGCATGAGACGTACCGCAAGCCGATCTGGATCACCGAACTGGGCGTCCGACCGGGCGCGAGCGAACAAGCATCGGCAGCCTACCTGGTGGGGCCGAACGCGCTCGGCGGCCTAGTGGAGAATGCCAAAAAGTACAATATTCAAAACGTTACACTGTATGAATTGTTCGACGACGAGGCGTACGGTGGCGATGGAAACTACGGCTTGCTAGCTGACGATGGTGTCACCCGCAAGCATCGCTATAACGTAGTCAAGCGGTTCATCGCGGCGCACGCGATGCCGTAGGGCGCGCATACGCACTAGGGCGTGTTCACACTACGAGGACCTTCGACGATCAGCGCGAAATGGATTAAGGTAGTGGACACCGCATGACAATGTCGGCTTTGCCCAGTTTACAAAGGCCGGTTAATGTATCGTGCCAGTGTGAGTCTTCCGCCAACAGCTCGCGCGGTCTTGCCATGTTTAGCCAGAGTGAAGCTCAACGGGGTACCGGGCTCCTTGCATCTTGATAGTCGAACGCCATGGACGTGGATGCAGCCCATGACGGGGCAGCGCCATTCTCACGGTAGCCCTGAACTTGGACAGGTTGTTGCAAAGGCTTACCGCTCCATAAAGGTGACGAAGCGAACAGTGGGTTGAACTGCTCCAGGGTCAATGCAGGTTGCTCTTCATACCCACCATGCCAAGCCTCGACACTCGGCAAAGGTGACGATGCGAGCAACGAATTGAGTTGCTCCAGGGTTAATGCAGGTTGCCCATTATGCGGCCCTTGCGCGTCTGTTTTCGACAGCTGCGGACGCTCTGTGCTACTGGGAACGCTCTCCAACACGCTCTCGCTGGGGGTGAAAGGAGCGGTCAGCAACAGGCGCTTCGGGGCGGGAAGCATACTGCCATACGCCTGGGCGTTGCGCTTCGCGACGTGGACTGCGCTGTCTGGTTGGTTCGCGACGACGCCACCCGATGTTCGTGCAAACCGAGCTGCCTCAAGCGCACGGGAATGCTCCCGCAAGACCGACAGCTGGCCTTGCACAGGAGCCTGCCTGGCGTCGATAGACGCCGGTGTTGACTCCTGTCCTGGTTGCGTCAAAGTAGTACCGATTTGTCCTATACCGCCCCAAAGAGCGGAAGATATATAACTATTATCCATAGTGCCGTCTCTTCTTCATTGCTATATTTTATAAATCATGCACTCCGCTTGCCTATCAAGTAGCGAGGGACTCACTTCATAAACGAAATGAACAACGCGCACGCATAGTGCATGTACGGCAGCGCTCGATTGTAGCGGCACGCGTTTGAAGTAGCGGTCGCACGGCGATGGCGAGCGCGTAACCAGCATCGTGACCGCGCCGATCACGGCTCACGTATTTTTTCGAACAACGCGTCGATATCCATGCCGTCAACATTGATACCGAACGTACCGACCAGGCACTCCGCCAACTCGGCGGCGCTGACCAGTCGCCGCCGTTGATCGCTGCCGTCGCGCAGGTGCAACGTGAGCCGATCGTTGCGCAGAGCAGCACGCGCGTCGCCGACGACGCGGCACACGATCAGCTCGCGAATAAAATGCGAATCGGGATGGGCGCAAGTGTACCAATTGGCCATCTCATGATCGATTCGATACGTGGGCCGTAGCTCGAACCGATAGACCTTCTGCCAGCGCGAACCCAGCGCTACTTCGAGATCGTAGCCCTGTTGCAACGCAGGCTGCCCGATGAGCCGAGCCGGCTCAAACGGCGTCGGCTGAACGGCGCCCGCGTCCAGCCGCAATGGCGCCGTCAGTGTGATGGCACCAAAGCCAACATCGGCAACGAACGGCCCTTCGGGTAGCGCGATATGCAACAACATGTGGGACTTGGCCGTCACGTCGGTACCGTCGCGCGTCCATAAGACGCGCGCAAGCATCGGCGTCACATCGAAGCCTAGCTCGATGAGCACTGCGGCAAACAGTGTGTTGTGCTCGAAGCAATAACCGCCTCGGCCGCCGGTCACGAGTTTTTGCTGGATCCGGTCCAGGTCCAACAGTACGCGCTCGCCGCGTAAAGGATCGAGATTCTCGAATGGAATCGCGCGCGGATGCAGCGCATGCAGCACACTCAGCACCTGGAGCGTCGGCTGCGCCGCCCCGGCATAGCCGATACGCTCGAAATAGGCGGCAAGGTCGACGCGTTCAGCCATCGCAGTGCGCCGTCGCGCGACGCGCGCGCGAACCTGCCCTCGCACGGCAATGCCAACCGCTCCCCGGCGCCGCGTTGCAACGGATCATCATGGCGTACCCGCGCACTGACGCGCTGCGCCCTCGATCCACAGGTTGCCAGGATGGCGCTTGCCTGGGTAGAACCGGAAGCTCGTGCTGCCATCGTCGTCGGTACGGATCTTCACGATGTTGGAGTCGCCGAAATCCAACATTTGGCCCTGGGGAATCGGCGACGCGCGAAATGACGCATGATGCCGACTCGCTGCCTCGGTCATGCACGCGATCACGTCCTCCGTACTGCGCCCAGTCGAGGCAACCTTCTCGGGTTCGCCGGCGTCGGGGTTATGCTGCATCAGCATACAGCCGCTCAAAGCGAGCGCAAAAAACATCGAAACAAAAAGCTTGGTCATCCCATCTCCCGGTTGGGCTCGCTCCTCCCAACAGTAGCACGACCGGTGCCCACAGCACGTCACGCAGCGGACTGCTGCGTCAACGCGAACGAATCGCTGCGCGCAGCCGTCCACCCGTTTTCGTGCAGCGGGTACAGGTAGCGGCCGGCCCTCAAACCTGCCATTATCGTCATGGCAACCGCAGTAGCCCGGCGCAATCTCCCAGAGGATGTCGCAAAGCCAACCGCTACAGGATCGCCAATGCGCTCATCCTTGGCGCGTCGCGCCGGCAGGTCACCACGTCCGTCGTGATGACACCCCATTTCCGGACAACCGCGCCCGGCCATGCGCATTAATAAAGTCTAGTACCGCTCGATTGAATGCGCGCGGGTGCGCCAGGTTCATCCCGTGCGAGGCGCCGGTAATCATCACTTGGCAGGCACCGTCGATGCGCTGGTGCAGCCATTCGATGTTCCGATGAAACATTGAAGGGCTTTTCTCCCCGCCGACCAGCAGAACCGGCACCGTGATTGCGCCGGCCTCGTGCGCGGCGAAGACCGGCATCCGCTCCGCAATTTGCGGCCGCAGCGTATGGGCGTTGTCGCGCGCCATTGTCTTAAACCCGTCCGGGCTTTGCGCCCATGACCCTGGACGGCTGACCGAGTCGACAAACAACGCCAGACCAGCGTCCACCTCGCCTTGCTCGATCAGCGTTACGGCACGGGTACGCAGCGTGTTGACCTGATCCGCGGCCGCCGGCGCGTTTGGCGCATCATTGCCTTGAATGGCGCCGCCCGGGTCGGCCAGCGTCACGCTGCGCAACCGGTCGGGAAAGCGGCGGGCAAGATGAAACGCAAGGTAGGCGCCACGGGAATGCGCGACTACGTGCGCCGGCTCGCGCACCACCTCGTCGATGAACACGGCGATCTGCTGTACATGTGCGTTCCAGCTGAACGGCAGCGCACAATTGAGCTCGCGCGTCGGAAAGTAGTGCCCGAGGCTGAGCGACAGCACGCGATGCGTCGACGCCAGCGGCACGAACTGCGGCTCCCAATACCGGTAGTCGCACAGCGAACCGTGAACCAGCACGATCGGCTCGCCACTGCCCGCCTGCGCGAAAGCAACACTTGCGCCGTCAGCCAGTGTCATGGACTGAGCGTGCAGCATCGCGCGCGTCGGCGTCGCGCGCGGCATCGGGAAGGCGCCGGTCATTGCTTCGGCTCGACCATGAAGTGCTCGGTCGATTGTCCGGCATGCACCGCTCGCTTGAGCCAATCGGGCATGTCTCCCTCACCATCCCATACGTTGCCATACGCATCACGAAACAATATCGGCTTTATTTTCTTTTCCTCTTCAGCGAGTGCTTCGGCCAAGCGCTCAATGGAAATACCGTATTCGTCCATCCGGTGGTGAATATACGCAATGATTCGCTGTCTCTTCTGTTCGTCCATAGGGGGAAGTCATTGTGTCGCGCAAGCTGCACGGCGAACCAGCGAGAGCTCGCCGGCGGCACAGAGGAGGCGTTTACCCCGCTATTTTAACGCTCTTTGCGAAATCCCGATCAGACCGCCGGCTGGCGCCGGCTGCACGGGTCAGAATTGCGGCTTGCGGCCACGCCAGCCGCCGCCGTGCCGCGCATAGCGCAGGAACAATGGAATCCCCGTCAGTTGCGCGATAAACCATGCCAGCGATGAGTCATCGTGGATATCGATGGCACGCAACCTGAACGGATCGGTCGCGTCATCGTTCCAGCCGACGTCGCACGTTCTGGCGGTGCGGTAGCCGGCCGCGCGCAACAGCCGGATCTCCCTTTCCCCATAGTTGCCGTTCGGATATGCAAAATGCTCACAGGACCGGCCGGTCAACCGTTCGATGTCCCGCCGGGAGCCGGTGATCTCCTGCTCGCATTCGGCGTCGCGCAGCAAGTCAGGATCGGATGAAAACGCGTATGGGACTGAAAGTCGACCCGCGCGCGCATTTGCTTGACCTGCCACACGCTAAGCCCGGTCGGCGCGGGGCCATCGCGACCCTCGTCTCCGATCGTCGGCTCCTCCGGCTGCCCGTCGCCCGCCAGCACGGGCAAGATTTGCCCCAGCTCCGCACCTTGGTAGCCGCGCTCGCGCAATTGCGCGAGGCGTTCACAGTTTGGCAGCCGCTTTAATCTTTCGATATCTGTACCAGCGGCAGCCGAATGCATCCACCAATGTGCAGCGCGATGCTTGATGACGCCGCTACACAAAAAAATGGTCGGACGCACCCGATACTTGTCGAACACGGGCAGCAGAGCGGCGTTACCAGCATGCCCATCATCCAACGTAATGACCGCGCGCGGTCAGCCGCGGCCCGGCTGACTTAACGCATCCAACGGCACGATGTCGCAGATCCGCAACGCACGTGTTAGATCGCAAGCCGCGGGGTTTGGAAGAGAATGACATGGACAAACGCTGCAATGTGCTGATCATTAATGATTTCGCCTCTAAAGGTGGCGCCGAGGAAGTGTACCGGACGTCTGCACAGCTGTTGCGCGCCATGCCGGGCGTGAAAGCTGATCACCTGCACAAGTCCGAAAGGCGCGGTGCATGATGCATTGAAAAAGCTTTACTGGCATTCGACCAGGCTGCTGTGTCATCCTGCCCGAGTGTTCGATCTGCTGTTGTGCCCGAGCCGGTACATGGAGCAAGCACTGCACCGCGCCGGCATCATGAACACGTCGCTGCTGCCCAACCCAATTGACGCGGACATGCCCATATGCGCGCCCAAACCGATCCAAGCGCGCCGCATCAACCTCGCATTCGCCGGCCGCATCGCGGCGGAAAAAGGGCTAAACGAGTTCATCGCGCTGGCACGCGCCATGCAATTCGCCTATTTTAATAAGCTGACGATTTTCGGCGACGGGCCGGAACGGGCCGCGCTCGAGCACCGCAACGCCGATTTGATTTGTGCTGGGCAGCTCGAATTTCGCGGCAGGCGTCCCCATCGCGTACTCCTGGCCGAATTGCGCGAGACCGCGCATGCCGTGGTGTTGCCGTCGATCTGCGCAGAAAATGCGCCGCTGTCGATCGTCGAGGCGGCCATGCTCGGATTGCCGGCGCTCGTGCACGACATCGGCAGCCTGTCGACGTTCGGCGACGAAATCGGCAATAAGTTCAAGTATCGCTGCGATACGGCGAACTACCGCACGGCGCTTGACGCGCTGATACGGCATCTCGGCCAGCCGAATCGCCGCTATGACGTCGGTGAATATCATCCGCAGCGGTACGCGCAGCGACTCGCCACCTTGCTGCGCCTGGAGCAGAGCAATGAACAACCGGAAGTCACGCACGCGGACAGCGTGGTCGCAGCGGACGGCGGCGCATTCCCTATCGGGTAGGACGACCCGTTTCACAGCCTGTTCAACGGTTGCACATACTGGCCGCCGCTTACATTTTTGCGATCGCCGCTTGCATGGCAACTGCTGCAATGCAACACCAATCCCACGTCCCGGCGCACCTTAACGCAAGGCGCACCACGCGCCGCGCCATCGTCTTGCTCAACGCTGCATGGGTACATCCGCTGCCGTGCCACGCAGTATAATGCTGCATTGCATCATTGAAACCTTGCCACAAGCCGCCTAAAGTCAATTCAGGCGCACACATGCCGTGTGCCACCCATAACGTGACAAGTTGGATACTTAGAGGAGCAGATCATGCGGCTCACGACTCACCTCTTGCGACACGAGAACCACTTCGAGTTGCGACATGCAACGATGCCCACCTATATCGTAAGCTACCTATTCCCCGCGGTGCTGTTGCTCTATGAAATATGGCGGGTCGGCTCATGGGTATCCGGGCACGGCATGAACTTTGCCAACTTCAGTTCAATGGGGTACGAATACACTGTGATGCTCGCCTGGTTCGGACTACAGGTGACAATTGAGATCGTGTTTCTGATCGGTGCGGCGCTCAGCCGCCATCACGACTTCGGGCATCGCATCGCCAATTTGCTGTGTGGCGTGTTTTGCTCTGCCGTCGTCCTGTTGTTTGATTTCGGCCTACAGCACTGGATGTGACCGACGCGGCCGCCCGTCGTCGCTGCTGCGCTAAAAATGCCTGTGTCTTGCGCGCAAGGCATTTAAGCGCTTTAGCAGGGGGAAAGCGGTGCGAGAACTTGAGACCTATAGGCCGAACCTTGAAAGTCAACAACAAGAATAGTTCGTTGATTCGAGCACCGTTTGCCGATTTATCCATCGATTTATTTACGAAGGCATAGTCGCTCACTGTCCAATTTCTTGGGTTCGATTCAAATTTAGTGGACGTAGCCGCCACGCTCAGATCGGTCAGTGCTAGACGCTTATTTCCGCGCGCTGACGTTGAATCGGTGCTGACCGTGGAAGACCATGAGGGAAGGCAGAGCAGAACCGGAATGGGACCGGTAGGAGGAAAGCGCGGGTTGACCACGTGAGAGCATGCCTCACCTTATCGTTTGCCGCCAGAATGGCTCGCATGGCATGCCCTGGCTCCGGTTACTTCTCAGCGCCGTGCGGTGCGTGCCGCAACAATAGCCTCACCTTTCTTGCCATCACAGGCAGCCGCCGCGCGGCTGACAAGCCCATAATGGATACTCGTTATTTGTTTGCTTCCCACACGTCGGATCCGACCTCGCTTCGAACCGAGATGGACAACAAGGCCGAAGCGCCAACACCGCAACCCGTTCCACGACCAGCTCCGCGCTCGATGAGCGGGCATACGTTACCGATGCTGAGTTGGTCCTCCAGCGATCGGCGTGGACCGCATACGCGGCCGGAGAGCCGCCACGCGTATGGCATGACGTGGCACCAGACGGTCCAGGTGGGATCGGCCCACCGCCCCACATCGCCTATGGCGTCAACGTCGGCGCGGCGAGCCGAATGGCCATCCGACGCCTCGCCGCCAGGCGTGGCGACCCGAACCGCGCCGGCCGGCCTGGGCAACGCCACCCGTGCCTGGGGTTACACGTTTCGTCCCAATCCCCAGGACGCTGCGCTTCTCCAAGATCTGTCCGCGCGCCTGGCTGCCTATTGCGACTCGCAGCAGGAGGGTGAACCTTTGAAAAAAAAGATTATAGAGCGGCACGTGCGTGACCTAAAAAGGGCTATCGGAATGGCTGATGGAACAGCCTGAGCAAAGCCTGGCCAATGTGCTGACATGGCTTGAAGCCGGTCATCTGTCCGATCTCGGCCAAAAGCAATTATTCACTCGGTATCAGGCCAACCCGGTAGGCGGACGCAACGCCCAAGATGACGCTTCGTCCATCGGCGCCTCAGTCCGGTGGCTACGAAAGTTGCGAGCATGGGAGTGCGAGCAGGCGTTGGACAGCATCGTTTTGCCGGGGGTTGCTAGAAACCCTATTCCTGCAGAGATAGATACTCAGGTCAAACAAGAACTGATTGCGTCTTGGTTGGCGACGCAATCTTCGACGCAAACCGATAAAAAAGTGCTTCAACAGGCTTCGCATTTGTCGACGAGAGATAAAGTCGTCTTAAGATCATTGGCACGGTGGTTTTCCAAAGCATACGATCAAACGGACAAACTGGATTGCATTGCTAAAAATGCAAAGCCGGATATGATAAATTTGATTATTGAGCATTACAAATCAAGTACCATTGATCATTATAACAGCAACGTCAATGCTTCAATAAAACGCTTTCTGTCAGGAGAAAAAATTTCATTCAAAAGAAACCTGGATGCACAATTGCATACGGACGATAAGCTGGCAATCAATATTATTAAAAAACATCAATTTGATAAGCCAATTATTGCGGCATTTAAGCAGTTTGCCATTTGGGAAAGAGATCAGCCGCAGCCGGCGGGCTTGGCACAAATTATCGCAAACCCGGCCTATCAAGCTCACTCTGAGAGGTTATTGAAAGCATTCAACAATGACAATAATGTAAAACTTATTTATAAAATATGCTTAAAACGGGAAATCCCCAAGGCCCAAAGAAGCGACGAGTTGAAGCAAGCGTTAAGTAAGTTACTGCCTTAATGCGTGAAACGGTCCGCCATCGGTCATCGAGCGATTGACATTGAATTTTAACATCCCGAGTGTCACGCCATTGACAAAGCTTGGCCCTGCAATATCCGATATCCCCTCCTATCTCGTTATTGAGAGCGAAGTTGGCGATCGGGCAAGCCTTAAACAGCGACAACTATGCCGAAACCAAAAACAAACCCGCCGCTGGTATTGCCAAGGGACTAAAGCGCTTGCCCTATCCGCTGCACGGGGGTGCTGTGAATCGCACATGTGAGAGGAGTTGGCCCCTGCTAAGTTTGCACATACTTGACCACTAAATGTGTCGCCACCCCGTGCCGTTGCCATTGTCAACAGCAACTTAGAAGTGGCTCTTCCATACTTTGTGTAAAGTTTCACGTCACAAGTTAGTAGCGGTCTCCAGCACTTCTGCATCACCAGCGTGTGTCCAGATCATCCATCTTACTCTCGGTGTTACCTGTTCGGGCCTTCGTTCGCGGTGATCCTCGGCTCGCCGCTTTCGCCTCGACCTACTACGCCCTCTGCTCGCCATCCTGCCGCCTCTTGATGTCAGTAGCTGGCACCTTCGCCAGCACGCGAGCGGCTCTCCCCGAGTATGACACCCCCACCTTCACGCTCATGCCTGTCGGATATACGTAACGACGTCGGTGCAAGTTTCGGGCTTCAGTGATTATGGATATCTTACCCAGTCGCCATGCCTCGTACCCGCTTCCTGTTCGTCAAGCCAGCGCTTTGTGTCGGGCTTCCTCTAGATTCGCAGTCGCCCGCGACACCCTTGCCTCTGGCTAACACTTCCCCTTGCCGGGCGTGTAGAGGACTTTCGCTTCCTAGTGAGTGCGCCCTGCCGGGCGCACCGCAAAAAAACGCACGGCTCGCAGCCGTGCGTCTATTCGCGGCCCGGAATCGTCTGGCGCGCTCCGTAACCCGCGTCTCTCAGGTTCCAACTCCACCCTCTCTATCGGGATAATTATTTGCCACCAATAATTTAATCTATCAGTGGTTTGACGCACTGTAAAGGGCTAATTTCGGTGTTCCAACCTCACGGCCATCTTGCGAAAAGCGATAATCGAGGCCTCTAGCATTCACCCTAAAAGCGATTGTCCCCCCTTTTGACCGATCTATCGGTAACCTACTGCGACGGCAGTGTCCTGCAAACCGTGCGCCTTAAGAAATGCCCTCCCCCGTCGTCCTAAAAGCAAGATTGATGCTTGTGGTACCGGGACGCCAGATACTCGACTGACCGCTAAATAGCATGGCGACAAAAGATCTGTCGTCATGCGGCCCGTATGCCGACGCTTACCTAAAGACCGAACAAGAACGAATCTAGCTTGGTGTTATTGACCTATACGACCATCAGTACGGCGCGCATCCCAGTTTCCACAACAAAATTCGGGAAAACGATTCGCTCCACCGATTGTGGCACTGTGTAGCATCCCATGGAACACCGGCGGCGGCGCGCCCACACAGGCGGCCTGGCCGTCCAATACCTACCACAGCACATGCATCGGCTGTGTAAAGCACGACAAGTCGTTCTAGCTCCCAACGGTCTGACCCTGCCAACTCAAGCATGCACGAGCGCGCAGCGCAGTGAGCAACCATGACCAAGCAGCGCGATTGGCGCTGAGCCGCAACGCGAATTTTCCATAGACAGACGCCCCGCTCGTTGTATGCAGATCGAAATGCCAGCGGACACCGGTATGAGCCTCGGCAAAAACGCTTGCTGCACGTTTGAGCGGCGCCACGCGCCGCGCACATACGTCAGCGACCCGTTGCTACACTAGCTCGATCGGTGCAGTCTCGTCGCTATGGATGCCGTACAACACCAACACGGCGGGAACCACTCCGTCGCTGAGGGAACCGCCCGCAGCGGACGCCGTCGTCAGCACTCCATGATCGATCCAGTATCAGCAAATATGAATGGCCAGTCTTTCTTCGCGCTCAACGGGCACTTCTCCCTGCAGCGTCAGCGCAAGCGGATCGGACAGCCACGCCGGCTCAGCGCTGGAAGTCATGGACGGACCCGAGATTGAGTCACTGCGTAAGTTCATTGAGCGCGGTGCAGCATTGCGCCAGCAGTTGCGGATCGCCGAGATCGCCAGCGTTCAGACGATCGCGATAGTGCCTCTCGACTCCGCGTTCAGTTGCGCAGACAACTTGTCGTTCCTCCACAGCGATGGCTTCACTTCATCGATCTCTCGCACGGTCAACATGAGCAGGTAAGGCGCTAGCGCGAAAATGGGGACCCTCGCTTGATCGACGGTATCGCGGGTCACTTGGATGCTGGTCATGGCGACTCCTCGATTGCAGTCGAATAAAAACATCTTAGATGGTAGCTAATACAACACCTTTCGCCTACGCGAGCCGTTTTATCGGTTCCCGTAGACGGTCCGGCGCGCCACTTCGCCGGCAGCCCGCCGGATTCGTGGTTAGCGCGTCGCGCCCGTGGCGTCGGCGTCAGAATCACGGATATCGACATTGCACACCAGCGAGGATCGGGAATGTCTGACAGATTTTCAGTCCGCCATTGCGGAGCAAAGCCACCAATCGTGGCCGACTCCGCCGACGCGAAACCGCGAACGGATCAACGCAAGGCGACTGACACTGCTAAGCGTGCACCCAGCAATGGCCGATTGTCCGGGCTAGGCGCGAAGCCTGCCTACCGATCCGATGCAGCCCGCCGCCCCGAGGCAACCAACCGCGACCGCACCGCGCCCCGGGCGACGGCACCGCGCGTACCTGTCAACGGTACGCGAACGCCAGGCGAGCCACGCTTCAGTTTCGACATCCAAGACAATCCTTTCTGGCAGGCCAGCGAGAAGGGTCCAAAATGACGGCATAGGGTCCGCCCGCTCTGTCACGCTGTTTTCAGTCGATACTCGGGCCGTTACATTGACGAATGCACGCCGCTGCTCACGCAGCGTCACGCCGAACTTCTCGCGATACGCGTTGGCAAAATGAGCAGCCGAAGAGAATCCGCACACCAGTGCTGATCTGCCGGACTGATTTGCTGGTGCGCTGCAACGGGATCTTTGCCTCGCCAGCCGCTGCAAGCAGTCCAACACTGGTCTGATGTCCGTCAATAAACAGGGCGTCAAAATCAACATTGCCACATGCATCGTGCGGGGCGTGTTGACAGGCATGAGCCCCAGGGTTACTTTAGGCTGCCGGATAGAAATTGTCGCAGCCTTTCGCTTTGCGGTCTAACCAGCACATCCTGCGACGCAGCGAGCAACCACGCGATCACCGCGCGGCCGAACCACTGATGCCCGTCGCTATGCAGGTAGGCGGGCGGATACTGAGCCAGGATCTCGATCATCGCTGGGCCCGTCGCACGCCAATCGAATATCGGCGCTCAAGCCGATGCAGCATCACCAGGTATCGTGACCAGCTTGCCAACAGTGCCAACGACCAGCGCGGCGTCAACACGCAAAGTCCTGTGCATGTCTGTGCGGGCGGGCGAAATCGCGCCTTGCCCTGCACGCGCGACAACCGTGCAGCGATAATAGCTAGTTTTTAAGAACGCAAACAACAGGATGACCCTATCACTGCGGGCCCGCCTCCGCGCATTGGTCATGCGCGCCATGATCAGGCAGAAGGACATGTCACGGCGTGGCCGCCCTGGCCGCCAAGCACTCGCCGTGGCGCTCGCGGCAGCGCTGGTGTTGCACGCGTCGGCTTCATGCGCAGGGACGCTCGCGTGCGCGGCGCACGACCGTGCGCACGGCCGCGCGGCGGTCGGTCTGGTGCTCTCTGGCGGTGGCGCGCGTGGCTATGCACACCTGGGCGTGCTCAAGGTGTTGGAGGAAAACCGCATCCCCGTGGATTGCATCGCCGGCACCAGCATGGGCGCCGTGGTGGGCGGCTTGTACGCGAGCGGCATGAGTGCAACAGACATGCAGAGCCGGCTGGCGGGCGTGAACCTGACGGACATCGCATTCGACGTGCACCAACGCGCCGAGCTGCCGCAGTCGCAACGCGAAGACGAACAATCGTATGCCAGCAACCTAACACTGGGCGTCAGCAGCGACGGACTGAAATTGCCACGTGGCCTAGTTCAGGGCAACCGGCTGCAAGCGCTGTTGTCGGATTGGACCTCGACGGTGCCTGGTGACCTGTCGTTCGATAAGCTGCCGATCCCGTATCGAGCGATCGCGACCGAGTTGCGCAGTGGCCAGATGATTGTGCTGGATCATGGCTCGCTGCCGCAGGCAATCCGCGCCAGCATGGCAATGCCCGGGCTGTTCGCGCCGACCGACGTCGACGGGCGTACACTGGTGGACGGGGGCTTGGTCAGCAACCTGCCGGTGGACACCGTACGGGCTATGGGCGCGGACGTCGTGATCGCCGTAGACGTCGGCTCGCCGCTGCGCTCGCTCGATGCACTCGCGACGCCCGCAGACGTGATGCAGCAGATGATCGGCATCCTGATCCGGCAAAACGTTACGCAACAACGCTCGCGGCTGGTCGCCGGCGACGTGCTAATCCAACCCGATCTCGGTTCCCTAACCTTCACCGATTTCGCGAACGCGGCACAGGCGATTGAGGCCGGCGAGGCGGCGGCCCGCGCGGCTCTGCCGCAACTGCGGCATCTGGCGCTGGCGCCCGCCGACTACGCCGTTTACCGCCGCACACACGCCGCTCCACCACCGCGCCCGATACGCCTGACGCAGATTGATATCGAGTCGGTCGGCACAGTACCAGCCGCGCGGATCCGCAACTATCTGCATGTGCGCCCGGGCGACCTTTACGATCCACACCAGCTGAACAAGGACCTGTTGACCTTATCAAACTCCGGTGACTTCGAGGACGTCACGCAGAAGCTAGTCGAACACGGCGACGAACACCGGCTCGTGATCACGGCGCGGCAGAAGTCATGGGGGCCAAACTTTCTGCTGTTTGGCCTGGGCCTGTCAAGCAGTTCAACCGATGAAGGCGGATTTCGGCTGCATCTGGGCTATCGCCGACCGTGGCTGAGCCCGTCGGGACTCGAAGGACGCGTGGACACCACGCTCGGCAGCGACCTGATCAGTGTGCATGGCGAACTGCGCCAGCCGCTGTCCAGTGCATTCGGCTATTACGTGGCGCCCTATGTCGAGTACGTGGGCCGCTACGCGAACCTCTATAGTGATAACGTCCGCATTACCCGCTTTCATTTGCAAACCAAACGCGCCGGCATCGATTTCGGGCTGCCGCTCGCGCGGCTCGGTGACTTGCGCCTCGGGCTCGCGTATGCACACGGCTTCGCATCGCCGCTATACAACCTGCCACTGGGTGAAAGTGGCACACAGTTGGCGTTCCCGGACGCCTATAGCCGACAGTTGAGCATGCGCGCACGGTTGGTTATCGACCAGCTCGACGATTCGCAATTCCCCCGCAGCGGTTACTTTACGGAGATCAGGGCCGAGCGTTCGCTCGCCAGCAGCGAAGACCGCGTCACCAAACTGTACGGCAAGGCAATGGCCGCGGCCTCGTTCGGACGACACAGCATTAACGTCGGCATCGAGGGCGGCAAGGACATCGGCGGCACTAACGCGATCAACCCGCTCGGGTTCACGCTGGGCGGTTTCCGACACTTATCCGCGTATGCAGCCGATCAATTGGCCGGCACGTCGATGGCCTATGCCCATTTCACGTATATGAACCAGTTGACTTCGTTCAATGCTGGTCCGTTCCGCGGCTTGTTCGCAGGCGTCACGACGGAAATAGGTAACGTCTGGAATGGCTTCAACGACGCGCTGGGCAGCGGGCCGATGAAGCGCAGCGTGTCGCTGTTCACTGGGCTGACCAGCTCATTCGGGCCGGTCTATTTCGGTGTCGCACTCGCGCCAGAGGGACGTCGCAATGTGTATTTCCAGTTCGGACACGTCTATTGAGCCGCGGGCGGTGGCAGTTAGCTATTGGCTATTGGCTGTTGGCGCCTGGCACAGGCTATCCGGCGATGGAGGCGCTCAGACCACCGATCAGCTGACAACTTACTCCCATGCCACCTTGCTGAATTGATATCCTCTGCCACGCACGGTCTTGATCCGTTGCGGGTTGGCCGCATCGTCGTGCAGCTTGCGCCGCAGCTTGGAAATACAGCCGTCGACCGTGCGATCCACGCCGTCAAAACCGATGCCGCGCAGCTGCCGCATTAAGTCGTCGCGGCTCACGACCTCGCCGGCACAGCGCACCAGCGCCCATAGCAAGTCAAACTCGGCTGAGGTGAGATCGGGCACGCTACCATCAGGCAGGCGAATACTGCGCGTGGCACGGTTAATCTCGAATTTGCCTAAGATGAGGCACTCCGGCTCAACACTCGTCTCGCCGCCGAGCTGCAGCCCGCGGCGCAGCAGCGCCTTGATCCGCGCAAGCAGCACGCGTGGCTCCACCGGCTTGTGCACATAGTCATCGGCACCGAGCTCTAGTCCCAGTACCTCGTCAAGATCCTCATCCCGGGCTGTCACCATGATGATTAGACCATCGAACTGTTTGCGCGCCTCGCGGCATATCTGGAAGCCGTCCTTGCCGGGCAGGTTCACATCAAGGATTACCAGGTCGGGCCGACGCGCGAGAATCGCGTCCAATGCGTCGTTGCCGTGGAGTACGATATGCACGTCATACTCGTGCTTGCGCAGGTAGCTGGCCACCAGCGCAGCCAGGCGACTGTCGTCTTCGATCAGCAGGATGCGTGAAACCATGATGGAGCCGCTCAATGGCATGGATGTTTCGCGCGCATTCTACGATACGACTCGACATTTCTCTGCGCATTTCGAAAGGAATGCCGGTCGTCCAGCCGCCGACAATGCGTCGTTCGCGCGCTCAGTGGCCCTGTGCGAGCGCCTTCAACCTGGCCTCGCCGGCAACCTTAGCGGCGCTTTGCGTGGCAAACGCCTTGTTTGACACCCGCAAGCGCCGCACTTCACGCGCTGCGAAGTCCACCAACGTGTTTATCCAAACTCCTATCGCACCGGGTTGCCAACGCAGACCGCATGCTCAATGGGGCGCCGAACTCAGCGCATGCCGCGCCTGCAACGTCCGCACGCGTACCAGCGCAGGCACAGCCCGCGACCGTGCATCGTACAGTTCGCCAGACCGGCCATGAACGCCGTCAGTGCCTATCCATTGCTGCGCGCATCGCTTGAACCGATCCAGTTGGGCCAGCTCTATGTGCGCCACGCAAGACGCTATTGTTGCACAGCATGCTGGTTGCTCATCGATCTGCCCGCCGTTGTTGTGTTTGCTATGGCCATCACCAGAGAGCCGCTGAGACGGCACACATGGACAGCCATGCGCCCACATTGTAGGAGCCGACCGATCTGCTATTCAGCCGTGGAACGGTGAACATCTATATCGTTCCGGACAATAATTGATTGAAACGATCCGCGTAATCCGTGTCGTCCGAACCTTGCTGTACCGACGTAGGCACCACTTCGGCAGCCAGTCGCTCGAGTGCCTCGACCACGCGAAAGGTGGTCTTCGCCACCTCATGCAACTGCGCGCTCGTGGGCTCCAGAATACTACGCATCCTCGGGACAATTTCGTAGACGGCCAGTGCGTGCAGCGCCTGCTCCAGCTGCTCGAGGCGGTCTTGCCGATCGACGTCACGGGCCGCTGCCCGGACAAATGCATCGAGCTCGCCCGGCCGGGCGCCGCGCTCGCCCAAAGCGACCAGGTCCAGGCGCAAATCGAACATCCGGAGCATCCATGGCACAGCCATGCGATGCTGGCGCTCGTGCAGCACTTCGGGTGGAAACAGGGCCGCCGCCCCGGACCACGCCAAAATATCACTGTTGTCCGCGACCTCGGCATCGGCGATGCGCAGCGCGACCCACAGTTTATCGCGTTGATCGAGCTGATCGAACACATCGGGCAGCACAGGCACCGCCTGCTGTTCAAGTATCCGACGTTCGAGCACCTTGCGCACAGATTTTTGCTTCTCGTACTGTCTCATCCGTGCGTCGACATCGAACAGCGTTTTCCACGGCTGCGGCGATCCGTGATGAGGACAGGGCAGGGTACGACAGTCAGCAAGATCGGCATGGGCCTCCCGCATCCACATCCTGAGCCGGGCACTCAACGGCGCCGTCGGCCGTTCCTCCAAAATGGCCATTGTGTCGCCCTGCGTGGAGTGGAACGCCTCAAGCGGATTGAAATTCGTGTCGTGAAAGAAATGAGGCAAAACACTGAATATGTCGGCACTTTGCTCGCTAGACGATCGCATAGTCGGGCTAATAGTCAAACTGGTCCGGGAGCGGCGGGGTGCGTGTCCCAGGATGTCTATTGACGGCACACCGCGAAGGATGATATCTCCGTTGGGATGGGCATTCCCATTCGTGTTGTCGGGGCGGGGCCCATGGAGGGTAGACAGCGACGACGCCCTGCTTAGCGACCTGCGCTTGTATTCATCGGATGGACGCTTCACCGGTGTGGACGGACATGTTCTCGAATGAGCAGCGTCTGTCCAACCATGCGATGTCTCCGTATCATCCCGCCCCTGCAAGGTTGGGGTGTCCGTGTGCGACAACTTGCGCGGCTTGCCGTCGCCAGGCGCAGCCGGCATGGCGCCGCCATCAAGCTCGGGTCCATCTGGCCTGCCGCGCTCGTCAATCCCGTCGTGTTCTCCGCGCGCATACCGCAGGGAAGCGTCAACGCGCGGTGCGGTAAATGGCGCCTCCCCTGTACGATGCTCGGCCGACGCACTCATGTCGCTGCTCGTCGTGTCGCCGCACCCTGCGGTTACGGCCAACACCATGCCGGCGCCTAACTTTGAAAGCAATCGACTTGTCTGTCGTGTCATTGTGTCCTCGCCATAAAAAATGCAGCTTCTGCATCGGGCTGCGAGCCTGGCATAATCGGAGGGAAGTAGACCGTATAGCGTCGGATAAGCGATCTAAAAAGACCGATGCTCCAGTGCGGCGAGTGCGCGCGGTAGCACTACAGCGCATAAGCGCGCTATGATCGCCCGGTAGTGTTAGATCAGATGTAGGCAGACTACCTTGGCCCGGTCTTCCCAGCGCCGCAATTGCAGTGCATCGGCGGCGAACGGGTTCAGTTGTGCAAAGCCCGCGCTCCCAATCCTTGTGTAACTCGCCGTCGGCCACCACGATCTCGTTACGCGACAGCAGCACGTCGAGGTAGCCAATGCCCTTGGTATGGAACTTCACGTGCTGCTCGAGCTTTCAGGTGTCGAACGCGGCAACCTCGCCCATCAGGGCCGACGTAAGGACGATCACCGCCATCCCGTCAGCCGGCCGTGTCGGGTTCGAGTAGGCCACCTCGCCCGCGTGGGACAGCGCCAGCAAGTCGGCGAAAGTCTTCGGCTCGGTCTTGGCTGTGTCGGGGTTGATCGCGAACGAAATACGGTTTCGTGCCCCATCGCACGCGACGCCGACAGCCGTGCCCAAACCTCGTAGAATCGGTGAGGGAGCGTATCGGCCCGTCGCCGATGCCGTGCTCGGTTGCCGTTATACCACACTGCTTTGTCAGCGAGATGAAAACGTTCATACCCGAAGTTCCGGCCGAACGCCGCAACGGTGCCGATACGGCCGAGCCGCCGCACACGCCGACCGAGCTGGGTGACGTGCAGACGAGCCTGCGCTCACTGGCCGGCTTCGTGCTGGCACATCCTCGCCTATTCGTGCTGACAGGCGCCGGCATCAGTACCGCCTCGGGCATTCCCGACTATCGCGATGCGAACGGCGAGCGCAAAGGCCGTGCGCCCATTTTGCTGCAAGAGTTCCTTTGCTCGCCGACGGCACGCCGCCGCTACTGGGCTCGCAGCGCACTCGGCTGGAAGGTGCTGGCCCAGGCCGAGCCAAACGCCGCGCACCATGCGCTGGCGCGGCTTGAGGCGTTGGGTCGCGTCGAGCGGCTCGTCACACAGAATGTCGACGGCCTGCATCGTCACGCCGGGCAAACCGGCACGATCGAGCTTCACGGCAACATTAGCCGTGCCGTCTGCATGAGCTGCGGCCGCGTGCATGCGCGTGAGGCTATCCAGCAGCGGCTCGAAGCGGACAATCCGGTGCTGCAAACGCTGTCGGCCAACGCAGCGCCCGATGGCGACGCCGATCTCGAATCGATCGACTTCGATACGATCCGGGTACCGGTGTGTGACTATTGTCAGGGCATGCTAAAACCGGACGTGGTGTTCTTCGGCGAGGGCGTGCCGCGCGAGCGTGTCGAGGCAGCACAGGCCGCACTCGCGCACGCCGATGCCTTGCTCGTCGTCGGCTCGTCGCTGGCAGTTTACTCTGGCTATCGTTTCTGCGTGCAAGCGGCGCGAGCCGGCAAGCCGATTGCCGCGATCAACCTCGGGCGCACGCGTGCCGATCCGCTGCTCGCGCTGAAGGTCACGCTGCCATGCGACCAGGCGCTGCTGTCAGTGCTTGTCGCCCTGCCGTCTGTCAACCTGCGCGAACCCACGTAATCCGCCAGCCCTCTCGCCGCGTTCGCGACATCTCATCCATCCGATGCCTGCACACGTCCGCTCGATAGGAATTCCAGTTTACCTGGCCCGTGCGCACAGGCCCCTCTTCAAAACTCGCCGAGGCCTCGTCACGCACGTGCGTGCTGCACTGGCACAGCTTGGCGCGTGAATCCGGGCTCCTTGGCGCATGCGTGGCAACGCCGGGACAGGCCGGGACGCCCGATGCTGCGCCACCGCGGGACGACAAAAGCGCGTAACGGTCACGGATACATCGATCCACGCAACGGTCAGTCGCTCAGCGGCTTGGCCATCGCGACGCGCAGATCCATTGGGAACCCCAGCGCCTGTTCATGTGCGAGCACCGCGCGCATCTGCTCGCCCTGCAGCGCGCTCGGCAACTCGGCGAAACCCTCGCTGCGATAGAACGGCGCATTCCAGCGCACGTCCCGCAACGTCGTCAGCAGCGCTTGCCGGTAGCCCTCGGCACGCCCAGCGGCGCACGCATGCCGCAGCAATGCACGGCCATGGCCCCGACGGCCGTAGGCAGGCTCGACGTCCATCTGCCGAATATGGAACCCACCGTCGAGTTCACTGCCGAGCAAATATCCGATCACGGTCCAATCATCGTGCTCCACCACCCATAGCTTGCGTTGCCGCACCCCGTCGGCAAGCTCATCCTGAGTCAATCCATGCGCGGTAAACACTGGGAACGCGACATGCCCGCGCAGCCGCTCGCCGGCGCGGCACTCTATCGACAACAGCATGGGAAAATCCGCTGGGACAGCAAGACGAATCATCGGCAAGCGCCTAAAAAACTCCCACAGCAGCATTCTATAAAGCGTGTCGGTCCACCACCGCTCCGCGGCCGAAGTCCGAAGTCCGAAGACCAATGACCGACAACCGGCGATCGACGAACAAGCGTGTTCAAACGCGCGAACGGCGCACGCCGATCCGGAGCCAGGCTCACGCCTGCACAGGCAGCACCTTATCGCGCGGCATTGAGCTTACGCCACAGTGTCGTCTTGCTAATGCCCAGCGCCTGGCATGCTGCATTGCGATCGCCATCATGAGCCTCCAACGCGGCACGGATCTCGTCCGCCTCGACGTGGCGGCTACGTTCGCGCAGTGTCAAAACGGGCATGTCGGGGTTAGCCGGCGTGTCGAATAACTCAGGCGCGATCATGCGCAGCACGGCTACGGTCAGCGCGACGTCGTCATCAACCTCGGTATCGGCCAATTCGACCGCAATCCGCTCGATGACGTTCTGCAACTCACGCACGTTGCCGGGCCACCGGTACGCGCACAGCGGCGCGGCCACCGGCGCCAGTATCCGGGTTGCCACGCTGGTATCCGGCACGCGCGCGGCCAGGCGGGACTCGCGTCGCGCCGCCTGCAGCAGCAATTCCGCCGCGAGCAGCATCACATCATCAGGACGCTCACGCAACGATGGCAGCGCAATGCTCAAGATATTCAGTCGATAATACAGATCAGCGCGGAATGTGCCCGACTCGATGCCGTCGGTCAATGCACGGTGCGTGGCGGCGATCACGCGGATATCGACGCGCACCGGCTCAGTCGAGCCCAGACGCACCACTTCGCGTTCCTGGAGCACCCGCAGCAAACGGCTTTGCAACGGCAGCGGCATCTCGCCAATCTCATCCAGGAATAAAGTGCCACGATGCGCGGCTTCGATCAGACCCACCTTGCCCCCCTTGCGCGCGCCGGTGAAGGCGCCCTCTTCGTAGCCGAACAGTTCGCTTTCGAGTAGTGCCTCCGGAAAGGCACCGCAGTTGATAGCCACGAACGCGAAATCGCGCCGCGCACTCAGGCGGTGGATGCTCTGGGCAACCATTTCCTTGCCGGTGCCGCTTTCACCGAGCACGAGCACGGTCGCGTCCGAGCGTGCATAACGACGCACCAGCGCGCGCACGCTCTCGATCGGCGCGCATTCGCCGATCAGGTCGTCCAGATGATAACGGGCGGTAAATTGCTGCGCACGCGGCCGTGACCGCAACGTGCGATCCAGCCGCTCGACCGCGCGCGACTCTTGGAACGTCAGCACGGTGCCGCCCTGCTCGCCGCCGGGGCCGTCGAGCGGGCCGCGATGCACGACGTAGCTCACGCCGCGGATCACGCTGAGCGTATCGCCCTCGGCGTCGGGCAGCGAGTCGGCCAGGTACGGCGCCAGATCCAGCAGCGGGCGCCCCGCTGTGTGCGTGGCGCCGATACCGAGGGCATCGGACAGCCGTTGGTTCATCGCCTCGACGCGCCCTTCGGCATCGAGCGCCACCACCCCGTCGCGCAGGTGCTGCAGCAGGTTGTCCAACCGGGCGCGGCGCAGTGCCTCGGCACGCGTGGCCTGCGCAACTTCCAGCGCGGTATCAAAAGCGGCACGCACGCAGGCGCGAGAGTACAGAAATACCGCCTGCATGCCGGCGCGGGTGGCAAGATCCGCGACCAGGCCGGGCCCGACCACCGCGCCGACGCCACGCTCACGCAAGCCTTGCACGCAGGTCTGCGCATCCTGCACCGACCGATACGAGCCGAGGACCACATCGACGCCGTAGGCGTGCGTGAACTGCCGGACCTCCTCAGGAATATCGCCGTGCGTGACCAGCGCGACCCATGCCGCGTTGCGCCGTGCTTGTGCCAGCGCATGCATCACATCGAAACCGGTGGGATGGATCAGTACGACCGGCACGTTCACACGCCCTTTCAGATACGCGCCGTTTGATCCGCCGGCCACCACCACGTCTGGACGCATCGCGCCGGACACATTGATTTCATGCACCGCATCTTCAAAACCGCGCGAGACCACGCGCAGTTGCGCACGCCCGTCATACTCGCGGGTGATGTCCAGGAACAAGTCTCGCAATCGGCTTATTCCCATGGCCCACATCCGCGGGCGGGCGGCCGCGTCAGGTTGTACGATGCTCAAAGCCCATTACTCCGTTATTGATACCGCATTATGCGCCACATTTCAGAAATGAAATGATGGATTTCAATAATGAAACGAAAGCTGCGATCGCCGAGCCGGCATCGCCCGAAAAATCAAGTCGTTGGCGCTTTTATCGACCATGGCTCGGAACTTGCTTAAACGTCGCGGTTTTCCTGGAGCGACAATGAATCCACCCCCCTCTCAGCCCGCCAACGCGGGTGCCAAGTTTCGCGCTGCCGTTGCCCAAGCCCAGCCGCTGCAAGTGGTCGGCGCGATCACTGCCTACGCGGCGAAGATGGCCGAAGCCGTTGGCTTTAAGGCCGTCTACCTGTCCGGCGGCGGCGTCGCGGCGAATTCACTCGGCTTACCAGACCTGGGCATCAGCACAATGGAAGACGTGCTAATCGATGCCCGCCGCATCACCGATGCAACCTCGCTACCGCTGCTGGTTGACATCGATACCGGCTGGGGCGGCGCGTTCAACATTGCGCGCACCATCCGCTCGTTCATCAAGGCGGGGGTGGCGGCCGTGCACATCGAGGATCAGGTCGGTCAGAAACGCTGCGGTCACCGGCCAGGCAAGGAATGTGTGCCGACCAACGAAATGGTCGACCGCGTGAAGGCGGCAGTTGACGCGCGTAGCGACGAGCAGTTCGTGATCATAGCGCGCACCGATGCCGCCGCTGCCGAGGGCCTGGACACCGCTATCGAGCGAGCACTCGCCTATGTCGAAGCCGGGGCCGATATGATCTTTCCCGAAGCAATGCGCACGTTGGATGACTACCGCCGCTTCAAGGCCGCCGTCAAGGTGCCGATCCTGGCAAATCTGACTGAGTTCGGCTCGACCCCGCTGTTCACTGTCAACGACCTGCGCGACGCCAACGTGGACATCGCGCTGTACTGCTGCGGCGCCTATCGCGCGATGAACGCAGCGGCGTTGCACTTCTATCAAACCGTGCTGCGCGACGGCACCCAGAAGGCCGCCGTCCCAACCATGCAGACGCGCGTCGATCTGTATCACTACCTGGGCTATCACGCATACGAGCAGAAGCTCGACGCGCTGTTCGCCGCCAACAAATAACGCTTGCGTCCGGAGACGAAACCATGAGCGAAGCAGACAACAACGCGCCGGCAACGCGTGCCTTCAAGCCAAAGAAATCGGTCGCGCTGTCCGGCGTAGCCGCCGGCAATACCGCGCTGTGCACGGTCGGGCGTACCGGCAATGACTTGCACTATCGGGGCTACGATATCTTGGAGTTGGCCGGTGCATGCGAGTTCGAGGAAGTCGCCTACCTACTGGTGCACGGCAAGCTACCGACCGTGGCCGAGTTGGCCGCCTACAAGGTCAAACTCAAGGCGCTGCGCGGGCTGCCGGCGAACGTCAAGGCAGTGCTCGAATCCATCCCGGCGTCGGCTCATCCAATGGACGTGATGCGCTCGGGTGTCTCCGTGCTCGGTACCATGTTGCCCGAAAAGGACGATCACAATCTGCCCGGCGCGCGAGACATCGCGGACCGGCTGATGGCCTCGCTTGGCTCGATTCTGCTGTACTGGTACCACTATTCGCACAACGGCAAGCGCATCGACGTCGAAACGGATGACGACTCGATCGGCGGTCATTTCCTGCGCCTGTTGCACGGCAAGGCGCCGACGCGCTCATGGGTTGACGCGATGCACGTGTCGCTGAACCTGTACGCCGAGCATGAGTTCAACGCATCGACGTTTGCCAGCCGTGTGATTACCGGCACGGGCTCAGACATCTACTCGGCGATCACCGGGGCAATCGGTGCGCTGCGTGGCCCGAAACACGGCGGCGCAAACGAAGTCGCGTTCGAGATCCAATCGCGCTATTCCACCCCCGACGAAGCCGAAGCGGACATCCGCCGCCGCGTCGAGAACAAGGAAGTGGTGATCGGCTTTGGCCACCCCGTCTACACGATCTCCGATCCGCGCAACAAAGTGATCAAGGAAGTCGCCAGGAAACTATCAAAGGAAGCGTCCAACACCAAGCTGTTCGACATTGCCGAGCGCTTGGAGAGCGTGATGTGGGACATCAAGAAAATGTTTCCAAACTTGGACTGGTTCAGCGCGGTGTCGTATCACATGATGGGCGTGCCCACCGCGATGTTCACGCCGCTGTTCGTGATCGCGCGCACGTCCGGCTGGGCGGCACACATCATTGAGCAACGCGTGGACAATAAGATTATCCGCCCGAGCGCCAACTATACCGGCCCGGAAAACTTGCCGTTTGTGCCGCTCGAGAAGCGGGGCTGATGTCGATGAATACCGCTTACAGAAAACCGCTGCCAGGCACCGACCTGGACTTTTTCGACGCGCGCGCCGCCGTCGATGCGCTGGCACCGGGCGCCTACGACGAACTGCCGTATACGTCGCGGGTGTTGGCCGAAAACCTGGTGCGCCGGTGCGATCCGGCCATGCTTGACGCGTTTCTATTGCAACTCATCGAGCGCAAGCGCGAACTAGATTTCCCCTGGTACCCGGCACGCGTCGTCTGCCATGACATCCTGGGCCTAACCGCGTTCGTCGATCTCGCCGGGTTGCGCGACGCGATCGCGGCGCGTGGCGGTGATCCGTCATGGGTCAATCCGGTCGTGCCGACCCAGCTGGTGGTCGATCATTCTCTGGCGGTCGAATACGGCGGCAATGACAAGGACGCGTTCGAGAAGAACCGTGCGATCGAGGATCGCCGCAACGAAGACCGCTTCGACTTCATCAATTGGACCAAGAAGGCGTTTCGCAACGTCGACGTGATCCCGCCCGGCAACGGGATCCTGCACCAGATCAACCTGGAGCGCATGAGCCCGGTTGTGCAGGTCAACAATGGCGTCGCCTTCCCCGACACGCTCGTGGGCACCGATTCGCACACGCCGATGGTCGATGCGCTGGGCGTGATCGCCGTTGGGGTGGGCGGGCTGGAGGCGGAAAGCGTGATGCTAGGGCGCGCATCGTGGATGCGTTTGCCGGATATCGTCGGCGTGAAGCTGAGCGGCAAGCCCCGAGCCGGCATCACCGCTACTGATATTGTGCTGGCCCTCACCGAGTTCCTGCGTCAGGAAAAGGTCGTGTCGGCCTACCTCGAGTTCTATGGCCATGGCGCGGCCAGCTTGACACTCGGTGACCGCGCAACGATCTCGAACATGGCGCCCGAGTTCGGCGCCACCGCGGCCATGTTCTACATTGACGAGCAGACGATCAAGTATCTGCGGCTGACCGGGCGCAGCGACGAGCTAGTCGCACTGGTCGAGCAATATGCGAAGCGCGCTGGCCTCTGGGCTGACACGTTGACACACGTGCAATACGAACGTGTGCTCGAGTTCGACCTATCGACCGTGGTACGCAACATCGCCGGTCCGTCCAATCCGCACAAGCGCGTGCCCACCTCGGAGTTGGCCGCGCGTGGCATCAGCGGCAAGGTCGAGCGCATGCCCGGCCGCATGCCTGACGGCGCGGTAATCATCGCGGCCATCACCAGTTGCACCAACACCAACAACCCGCGCAACATGATTACCGCGGGTTTGCTGGCACGCAACGCGAACCGGCGAGGGCTGACCCGTCAGCCGTGGGTGAAAAGCTCGCTGGCTCCCGGCTCGAAGGCCGTCACACTGTACCTGCAGGACGCGCAACTGCTGCCGGAACTGGAGCAATTGGGCTTTGGTCTCGTCGCGTACGCATGCACATCGTGCAACGGCATGTCCGGCGCGCTGGACCCGGCCATCCAACAAGAGATCGTCGAGCGCAACTTGTATGCGACCGCAGTATTGTCCGGCAACCGGAACTTCGACGGGCGGATCCACCCGTATGCAAAGCAGGCGTTTCTCGCCTCACCGCCGCTGGTAGTAGCGTATGCGATCGCCGGTACAATCCGTTTTGATATCGAGCGCGACGTACTCGGCCTCGACCGCGATGGTCACCCCGTCACGCTGCACGACATCTGGCCCGGCGACGATGAGATCGACGCGCTGGTTGCGGCCAGCGTCAAGCCAGAGCTCTTTCGCCAGGTATACGAACCAATGTTCGCGCTCAGCGTTGACGCAGGCCAGCAGACCAACCCGCTGTACAACTGGCGCGAGCGCAGCACCTACATTCGCCGTCCGCCGTACTGGGAGGGTGCACTCGCCGGGGAGCGTACGTTGCGCGGCATGCGTCCGCTCGCAGTGCTCGGCGACAACATCACCACCGATCACCTGTCGCCCTCCAACGCGATTCTGGCTGACAGCGCCGCCGGCGAGTATCTCGCCAGGATGGGCGTACCGGAAGACGACTTCAACTCGTACGCGACCCACCGCGGCGACCACCTGACCGCCCAGCGCGCAACGTTCGCGAACCCGACGCTGAAAAACGAGATGGTCTTGGAAAACGGCGCGGTTAAGACGGGTTCGCTTGCTCGCGTCGAGCCGGAGGGCAAGGTCATGCGCATGTGGGAGGCCATCGAAACCTACATGGCGCGCAAGCAACCGTTGATCGTCATTGCCGGCGCGGACTACGGGCAAGGCTCGTCGCGCGATTGGGCCGCCAAGGGCGTGCGGCTGGCCGGCGTCGAGGCCATTGTCGCGGAAGGCTTCGAGCGCATCCACCGCACCAACCTGGTCGGTATGGGCGTGCTGCCGCTAGAGTTCAAGTCCGATGTCAACCGCATCACGCTGGGTATCGACGGTACCGAGACCTTCGATGTGATCGGCGAGCGCAAGCCGAGCGCCGCTCTCACGCTGGTGATCCATCGCCGTGACGGCGGGCGTACTGACGTCCCGGTTACCTGCCGGCTCGATACGGCCGAGGAGGTCTCGATCTACGAAGCAGGTGGCGTGCTGCAGCGTTTTGCGCAGGACTTCCTCGAATCGGCGAAACCGGCCGCGTGACGGAGCGATACGCTGATGGTTCACTCATCCCAAATCAAGATCCCCGCCACCTACATGCGCGGCGGGACCAGCAAGGGCGTATTCTTCCGGCTACAGGACCTGCCCGGCGCCGCGCAGCAGCCCGGTGCGGTGCGTGACGCGTTGCTGCTGCGCGTGATCGGCAGTCCCGACCCGTACGGCAAGCAGATCGACGGCATGGGCGGGGCCACGTCGAGCACCAGCAAGACCGTGATTCTGTCCCGCAGTGAGCGCCCCGACCATGACGTGGACTATTTGTTCGGACAAGTAGCAATCGACCGCCCGTTCGTCGACTGGAGCGGCAACTGCGGCAACCTGTCGGCAGCCGTCGGACCGTTTGCAATCAGCAACGGCCTGGTCGACGCGTTGCGCATCCCGCGCGACGGTATCGCCACCGTACGGATTTGGCAGGCAAATATTGGCAAGACCATCATCGCGCATGTGCCAATCGTAAACGGCGCGGTGCAGGAGACCGGTGACTTCGAACTGGATGGCGTAACCTTCCCGGCCGCGGAAGTGCCGCTCGAGTTCATGGACCCATCCGCCGGCGACGAAGACGGCGGCTCGATGTTTCCAACCGGCAACCTCGTGGACAAACTGGACATTCCGGGTATCGGCATGCTGCAAGCAACGATGATCAATGCCGGCATCCCGACGATCTTTGTCGAGGCCGAGGCGCTCGGCTATCACGGCACGGAGTTGCAAGACGTGATCAACGGCGACGCAGACGCGTTGACCAGGCTCGAGACCGTCCGCGCCCATGGCGCACTGCGCATGGGGCTCATCTCGTCTATTGACGAGATCGCGACGCGGCAGCACACGCCGAAGCTGGCGTTCGTGGCTCGACCAGCCGACTACGTCGCGTCCAATGGCAAACCGGTCGCGGCGTCTGACATCGACCTGCTGGTGCGCGCGATGTCGATGGGCAAGCTGCATCACGCGATGATGGGCACTGCCGCCGTCGCGATCGGCGCGGCGGCAGCCGTGCCCGGCACGCTGGTCAACCGCGCGGCAGGCGGCGGCGAGCGCCGCGCGGTGCGCTTCGGGCATCCGTCCGGCACGCTGCGCGTTGGCGCCGAAGCGAGCTGCGTCAACGGCGAATGGGTCGTGACCAAAGCGTTGATGAGCCGTAGCGCACGCGTGCTCATGGAGGGCTTAGTGCGCGTGCCAGCCGATACGCTGCTGCTGCGCTAGTGCGGCGCAGGCTTGTCCGGACCATGCGCCGGTGGGCTGCCGGGCGGCACGGGCTCCTGATCGCTCTGCGGCGGTAGGCGAAGGCCGACGCGGCACCCGTAGGCAAGCCGCGCTTGAATGATTGGGTTAACGACACTGGCCATGCCGCTCGCGCTGGCAGCGGTGATCGCTGGCAGCGGCGGTATCACGCCGCGCCGGCGCGCGCTGAATGCCAGCCCGGATGTCAGCCTGCCGGCGGCTCAGGATACGTCAACGTTGCGCGTCGCAGAAGATCGCCGTCACGAATGGGCCGACATGGTGGACGATCGCCGGACTGCCAGCGTGTTCGGCACGGGCCTTGACCCGCTGGGTGGCCCCCATTACCACGACGCCATAGGCTGAGTCGCCGATGGGTTTGCTCCGGCCTTGCCGGAACAAGGGATCGTCCTTCTGGTAGCCGACGACTGCGATCACCGAAAACCCGAAAGCGCGCAAGTCCGCGCCGCGTACCGGAAAAAACGCATTGACCGAGTTGTCTTCGACGCGTGATGCCTTTGGGCCGATCAAGCCCTCGTCCACCAACGGCGCAATGAAATCATGGGCACGCAACTGGCACGCTAGCGCATCATCGAGCGAGCGGCTGGCCATGCGCGTGCCATCGGCCGCGTCCGCGCAAGCCTGTCCACACAACGCGGCGAAGGCCATGCCGGCGAATATGATGCGATAGCCGAGTAAGCGCATGGTTCCGATCAGTGAAGTAGTGCGCATGCCACGCGTCCATAAAGGTGTGCAGTTTACTCGAACCAATACCTTACCGCATCGCGCCCGCCAGTGTAGCGACACAACGCACCGAAGCAGGTTCACAGCGGCGCGTCGTAGACGTACGGGGTCGTGTCCGGCCCCCATGCACCGGCACGAGCCACTACGCGCTGCTGCACGGGTTCACTGACTGCCACACCTCGCAGCGGGCCCCCTTGAGCCGAACGAGCGAGGCTATTCTCGCCACACGCTCCGGCAAGCGGAGAACCACACAATCGATCTTGCTGCTCCAAACGCTGGCCTGCCCTTGTCTCACGCAAAGTCATTCTCACGCAAAGTCATTTTGACTTACCCTGGTTGAAACCGGTTGCTTGCAAAAACGCGCCGGGGGACAGCACCGCCTTACAACCTGCCCGACGTTCAAGTGTACCGCCATTCGCAGTTTCGCTACGCCTGGGACCATTTGTGTCGGATGCACGTATGCACGGCAAAGTCGCGGTCGCTCCTCTGTGTGAGCGACACGACACGCACCTTGACCAATTTCACCGCCTCGGCTTTAAGTGCGTTGCTAAACCGCTTTATCTTCTTTATTCACTCCTTGGGCTTGCTGGCTCTCCCATTTGTCTAGCTTACAGGCTAGGATGGAAGCAATCGCGGCCGTGGGCTCTGGCTTAAGCATTTCTCCATGACTACAGTGAACGTCATGAACCTCTATCTCCCCGAGCACATACGGTTTCCACTCGTCAAGCGTGACGAGCGGTTCATATCCAGCCTCTGCTACCGTGGCTCGGAACAATAGCGCATCCCCGCCATACTGTGATGGAGAATAATCTCTTACGATACGCACATTATTTTTTGCGATTTCCTCAGTGTTTTCCAATAAACGCTCATCCATCGCCGAAACTAATTCGTTGCCATAGTGGGCGGCGAGCACCTCTCTCACCATCGCCTGGTCAAATTGATTTCCTTGCTCTTCGAAAGCTTTGCCCGCAAAAGGGGAGCTATCTAGTAACGCCAGCAACGCCACTTTTCCGCCTTGGTGTTCGAGTCGAACAGCCATGCTATGCGCCACATTGCCGCCGAGGCTCCATCCTAATAAGCAGTAAGGCCCTTTGGGCTGAACACGGCGCATTTGCTCAAGATAGTCTGACACCATCTCGTCAAGAGTAGACGCAAGCGGGCTTGTTCCATCGAACCCGCGAGCCTGCAAGCCATAAAGAGGCTGATCGGGGTGAAGGTAACTGGACAGACCCATATAGCTCCAGCTCAGACCCAATCCGGGATGAATGCAGAAAAGAGCAGGACGGCTGCCTGTGGGCTTAAGAGGAAGTAGAACGGAAAACGAGTCTCCTTGCATCCCGTCATGCTGAACTAAATGGCGTGCTAAGCCTGCGAGGGTGGGTGCCTCAAACAGCGTACGAATAGCAAGGTCAACCCCTAACGCTGTGCGTACACGACTGATCAGGCGCATGGCCAGCAGCGAGTGGCCCCCGAGCGCGAAGAAGCTGTCGTGCCGACCCACACGTTCGACACTCAATAGCTCGGCCCAGATCGCCGCGAGCGTCGCCTCAAGCTCGCCTTGTGGTGCTTCATACGCTTGATACGCCAGCGCCTCGTCATCCGGTGCAGGCAGCGCACGCCGATCAAGCTTGCCGTTGGGCGTCAGCGGCCATGCGTCGAGCCGCACAAACGCACTGGGCACCATGTACTCCGGCAACGCCGCACTCACATGCGCACGCAAGGTGCCCACTAAAGCTTCGTTGGGCTCGGCCACTACATACGCCACCAACCGTTTGTCTTGTCCTTCGCCTGTTGTCACCACCACCGTATCACGCACCTGCGGGTGCGCCGTTAAGCACGCTGCGATCTCGCCCGGTTCAATCCGAAAGCCGCGGATCTTCACTTGCTCATCGTTGCGACCCACAAACTCCAGATTGCCGTCCGGTCGGTAACGTGCCAAATCTCCGGTCTTATACAGCCGTGCACCCGCTTCATCGGAGAACGGATCGGGCACAAAGCGCTCAGCAGTCAACTCCGGGCGGTTCAGGTAGCCCCGTGCTACCCCCGCGCCACCAATATACAATTCGCCGACCGCACCCAGTGGCACCGGCTGGCCGTGCGCGTCAAGTAAATAAACGCGTGTGTTCGCAATCGGCCGGCCAATCGGGATGCTGGCGTTTGTTTCCGGCACGGACGTGATCTTGTAAGTCGTCGCAAACGTGGTGCTCTCG